>JAKDNE010000217.1 GCA_030451965.1 Brachybacterium sp.
GGGGCCCCCCCCCCGGGGGGGGGGGGGCCGCGTTTGTCATGCGGGGCCGGTGCCGCAGCCGGCCACGGCTCCGGCGCTCCGGATCAGGCGTTCAGCGGATCGCCGCCGGGCTGCTCGTCGCCCTTGGAGGCGCCCACCGCGAGCTCGATGCGCTCACCGATGGTGGTGTCGACGTTCTTCCAGTACTGCAGCGCCTTGCTCAGCACCGGCTCCTCGACCCCGCCCAGCGCCCCGGAGACGGTCTCGACGAACTGGTCGCGCTGGGCGTCGTCGAACACCTCGCGCACCATGGTGCCGGGCTGGATGAAGTCGCTGTCGTCGGCGTGGAGGGTGTAGGCGGCGCGCACCAGCTCGCCGTCGGCCTCCCAGCCGTTGTCGACCGGTCCCTGCTCGTCCTGGTAGGCACGACCGTAGGAGTTCGGCGCGTACACCGTTGCGTCCCCGGTGTGCAGGAACTGCATGAACCCCTCCTTGTCGTAGGAGTTGGTGGGCACGATCGGCTGGTTCACGGGCAGCTGGTTGAAGTTGGTGCCGATGCGGTGACGCTGCGCGTCCGGGTACGAGAAGACGCGACCCAGCAGCATCTTGTCCGGGGAGACGCCCGTGCCCGGCACGGTGTTCGAGGGGCTGAAGGCGGCCTGCTCGACCTGTGCGTAGTGGTTCTGCGGGTTCTTGTTCAGCGTGAAGCGACCGACCTTGATCAGCGGGTAGTCCGAATGCGGGACCGTCTTGGTGAGGTCGAAGATGTTGAAGCGGTAGGTCTTCGCGTCCTCGTAGGGGATGACCTGCACGGACATGGTCCAGCTGGGGTTCTCACCCCGCGCGATGGCGTCGAAGAGGTCCCGACGGTGGTAGTCGCTGTCGGAGCCGGCCAGCTTCTCGGCCTCCTCGTTGCTGAGGAACTCCATGCCCTGCTCGGTGTGGAAGTGGTACTTGATCCAGAACTTCTCACCGGACTCGTTGACCCACATGTAGGTGTGCGAGCCGTAGCCGTTCATGTGGCGCCACGACTTGGGCAGGCCGCGCTCGCCCATCAGATAGGTCACCTGGTGAGCGGTCTCCGGCGAGTTCGACCAGAAGTCCCACTGCATCTGGCCCGAGCGCAGGCCCGAGTCCGGGGTGCGCTTCTGGCTGTGGATGAAGTCGGGGAACTTGATGGGGTCACGGACGAAGAAGACCGGCGTGTTGTTGCCGACCAGATCGAAGTTGCCCTCCTGCGTGTAGAACTTCAGCGCGAAGCCGCGCACGTCGCGCCAGGTGTCGGGCGAACCGAGCTCACCGGCGACGGTCGAGAAGCGGGCCAGCATCGGGGTCTTGCGGCCCGGCTGGAACAGGTCCGCCTTGGTGTACTTCGAGACGTCCTCGGTGATCTCGAGCTCACCGAAGGCACCGGAGCCCTTCGCGTGGGGGCTGCGCTCCGGAACGCGCTCACGATCGAAGCGGGCGAGCTTCTCGACGAGGGCGACGTCGTGGAGCATCAGCGGGCCGTCGGCGCCGAGGCTCAGCGAATGCGCGTCGGACTCGCGGCGCGCGCCGGACTCGGGCGTGCTCGGGATCGTGGGATCGAAGTCGGTCATCTGCAGCTCCTGTGTGATGGGGGGGGTTCTGACAAGCTGTAAGGAAAAGTTTCGATAATGGCACCGGAGGCATGGTTCACGTGCCTCCGGCGGGGCTCAGGGGGTGCCGGGCGCTGCGCGCCCGGTGGCGGCGACCGCCTCTGCCGCTCGACAGTCCGAGCAGACGCCGCGATAGACGACGTCCGCGATCTCGACATCGAAGCCCAGGGCATCGTGCGGGACCAGGCAGGGCGCCTCCCCGACCGCGCACGCGACATCTTCGAGCCGACCGCACTGACGGCACACCAGGTGGTGGTGGTTGTCGTGACGATGGAGCTCGTACTGCATGCTGCGCCCGCCCACCGCGACCCGGCGCAGCAGCTCCACGTCGGAAAGGGCGTTGAGGACGTCGTAGACCGCCTGGCGGGACACGGTCCCCAGACGCTCCCGGACAGCATGGGCGATGGCCTCCGCATCCGCATGCGGATGCGCCTCGACCGCCGACAGCGTCGCGAGCCGCGGAGCGGTCACGCGCAGGCCCGCGCCCCGGAGGGCGGAGGTGTGGTCCGTGGTCGTCATGAACCCAGGGTACCCCGTTCTCTGGACAGACTCAAGAAAGCGTCACGGCCCAGACAAGGGAGGGATCGGACAGCGGCGGGCTCCGCCTGTCGCGCTCAGCCCCGGGACGCTGCCCCGGGGTCCTGCGTGGCGAACTTCCCGCCGCTGACGTCCAGCAGTGCGCCCGTGATGTACCCGGAGAGGTCCCCGGCCAGGAACAGGCAGAGGTTCGCCACATCCTCCGGCAGCCCCCATCGCCGGATGCTCAGCTGATCGAGCTTCGTGGACGCCGCCGCGTCCTCCAGCTCGGCGAAACCGTTCATCGCCGTGGGGATCATGCCGGGGGCGTAGGCGTTGACCGTGATCCCCCAGGGACCGAGCTCGCTCGCGAGCACCCGGGTCATCTGCACCACCGCGGCCTTCGAGGCGCCATAGGCGGCGGCGTCCACGCTGGGGATGATCGCCGCGAACGATGCGGCGTTGATGATCCGCCCCGCACCCTGCCGCTTCATCAGCGGGATCGCGGCCTGGCAGGTGTTCAGCACCCCTCGCACGTTGACGGCGAAGACCTGGTCCCACAACGCGGGGTCGAAGCTCTCCAGCGGGCCCTCGGCGTTGATCCCGGCGTTGTTGATCAGGACATCGAGCCGCCCGAACTGCTCATCGACCATCGCGATCGCCTCCCGCACCTGGACGGGATCGGTGATGTCGCAGTTCAGTGCCAGGTCAGCGAGGGACTCCTCGCGCAGCTCGGCGAGCGCCTCGGGATCACGGTCCAGGCCGACGACCGTGGCCCCCTCACGGCGGAAGCTCTGCGCGATGGTGCGGCCGATCCCTCGGCCCGCACCGGTGACGAGCACGACGCGCCCGGACAGGTCGATCTGCATGATTCTCCTTCGATCGGGGCGCGGCAGCGCGGGTGCGCTCTACGCTGGGCAGGACCCGGCAACGGGTCCACGGACACCTGACCTCAGCCTCGCCCCTGCTCGGGACGCGGTCAAGGGAGCAGAAGGAGACAGCGATGGATGCACGGACCGTATGGGTGACCGGCGCGGGGTCGGGCATGGGCAGGGCCTCGTCGCTCGCCGCGGCCCAGGACGGCCGTCCGGTCGCGCTCTCCGGGAGACGGGCACCGCAGCTCGAGGAGGTGGCCGAAGAGATCCGGGCCGCCGGAGGAACCGCGCTCGTGGTGCCGCTGGACGTCACGGATCGCGCCGGGGTGCGCTCGGCCTCCACCGGGATCGAGCAGGAGCTCGGGGGGAGCGAGGCGCTGGTGCGGTCCGCGGGGCTGAACGCCCCACGCCGCTACTGGCGGGACCAGGACCTCGAGGAGTTCACCGCCATCACCGAGACCAACCTGCTGGGACCGGTCTCTGTCATCGATGCGGTCCTGCCCGGCATGCGCGAGCGCGGAGCAGGCACCATCGTGCTCATCTCCTCGTACGCGGCCTGGCGCTTCTCACCGGACGCCGGCACCGCCTACAGCGCCTCGAAGACGGCGCTCGGCCCGCTGGCGGCGACGCTGAACGCACAGGAGGCACGGCACGGCATCCGTGCCTGTCACCTGTGCCCCGGAGACGTGGACAGCGACTTCCTGGACCAGCGGCCCCTGGTGCCGGGCGATACGGACCGGGCGGTCATGCTCACCGCCGAAGACATCGGCCGGGCGGTGTCGTTCGTGCTCACCAGCCCACCGCGCGTGGTGATCGACGAGCTGGTGATCAGCCCGGCGAAGCCCGACGCCTGAGCAGCGGGGTCTGCACAGCAGGAGAGCCCCGCTCCTGTGTCACACAGGTGCGGGGCCCTCATCGCGTGCGGAGCCGCCTAGGAGAATCGAACTCCTGACCTATTCATTACGAGTGAATCGCTCTACCGACTGAGCTAAGGCGGCGCGTCCGTCGCAGGGCGACGGACCGGTTCACTGTACGTGACCTGCCAGGGCCGGTGCAAAGCAGGGCGGGGCGATCCCCGTCACGCTCCGCAGGTCATTCCGTCCTCGGGCACCGTGCCCTGCAGCAGGTACGCATCGACCTGCTCCTCGATGCAGCCACCGGAGCGGCCGTAGGCGGTATGCCCGTTCCCCTCGAAGGTCAGCAGCACCGCATCGTCGAGCTGTGCGGAGAGGTTCTCCGCCCAGGCGTAGGGGGTGGCCGGATCGCCGGTGGTGCCGATGACCACGATCGGTCCGGCGCCCTCGGCGGCGATCGGTCCGGGCTCCCGCAGCGGCGGCACCGGCCAGTGGGTGCAGCCGTCCCCTCCCAGCATCGCGCCGAAGGTCGGGAACTCCTCCTCCAGCCGCTCCGCCTCCTGCTGCACCAGGTCGTCGTCGGCGAGCCCGGGATGGTCCAGGCAGTTCACGGCCATGATGGCGAAGGTGGAGTTGGTGCGGTAGCTGCCGTCGGGCTCGCGCTCCGAGGAGAGGTCGGCGATGTTCAGCAGCTGGGCGCCATCGCCCTTCATCGCATCGGTCAGGGCCTCGCGACCGAGTCGCCACAGCGCGTCCTCGTACAGCAGGGTGGTCACCACCGTGCGCGCCATCGCCCCGGTGACCGGGCGCTCGGGATCCCCCGAGTCCAGCGGGGACTCGTCGAGGGCGGCGAAGAAGTCCGTCAGCTGCTGCTTCGCCTCCTCCTCGGTGCCCGTGAACGGGCAGGCCGCGTCCCGCTCGAGGCAGTCGGCCAGGAATGCCTCGACCGCATGCTCGAAGCCCTCCGCCTGACCGGCGGCGATCTCGTTCATGGTGAGCGAGGGATCCATCGCACCGTCGAGCACGAAGCGGCCCACCCGGCCCGGGTAGAGGTCGGCATAGCTGGCCCCGAGGTAGGTGCCGTAGGAGTAGCCGAGGTAGTCGAGCTGCTCGGAGCCGAGAGCGGCCCGCAGCACATCCATGTCGCGGGCGGCGGAGTAGGTGTCGAGGTAGGGCAGCTCCTCACCGGAGTGCGCTTCGCAGGCCTCGGCGATCCGGGCGCCCCACTTCTCGGAGAGCTCTTCCGCCTCGGCGGAGCCGGGCTCGGCGGTGGCGGCGAGGTACTCGTCGGTCTCCTCATCGTCCAGGCACTCGACCCCGGCCGAGCGGTTCACGCCCCGGGGATCGAAGCCGACCACGTCGTAGGCGGCGCGGACCTCGGCCGAGATCATGAGGGTCGCGCTCTCGAGAAAGTTCACCCCGGAGCCGCCGGGGCCGCCGGGGTTGGTGACCAGGGATCCGGTCCGTTCGCCGCTGGCGGGCAGGCGCCCCACCGCGAGGTCGATGTCGCCGGCCTGCGGGTCGTTCCAGACCAGCGGGACGGTCACCGTGCCGCACTCGAGATCCTCGCCCTCCACTCCGTCGCAGGCGCCCCAGTCGATCTCCTGCGCGTAGTACTCGGCGTAGGCGGGGTCCTCGGCGGGATCGGTGCCCAGGTCCTGGGCGGCGGAGGTCCCGATCTCCTCGAGTGCGGGCCCGTCCGTGGAGGGCACGGAGGAGACGGAGCCGTCGGGGTCCGCCGGCCCCTCGCCGTCGGGGGCGGCGCCGGTGCATCCCGCCAGGAGCAGGACCGCCGTGGCGGCGCCGGCGGCGAGACGGGACAGCGGGCGGCGGGCGCGGGCGGCATGGGTCATGCAGATTTCCTTGTCCGGATGATCGGGGCCGTG
>JAKDNE010000218.1 GCA_030451965.1 Brachybacterium sp.
CCCGCCGAGGACAGCGCTTCCACCTGCGGACTGACGGCATCTCGGTACGCTCGACGCCGGCCGTCCGTTCCGATCATGAGGCGCACACCCGCGGCAAGGCCACGCTGCTCGAATGGCAGAGAGTGATGAATACACGAACCGACGCATCACCTCGAACGTGTCGTCAATACCCACTTATAAAATGTGGATAGTGGGGCAGTGTGGAGGAAGAATCGTGGCACTTATCCACACTGTGCATAATTCTGGGGATAACCTCTCGTCCTCAGATCCGCCGATATATGGTGAAGCCATTGCCCGGTCCTCCTACAGAAGGAGTCGCCATGAGTTGGCGTCACTCTGCTCCCGCCCTCACGGTGCGCCCCCTCCCGGGCACCCGTCACCCGGGCCCTCCGCGATCCATCGCGTCGAACGACTCGATCGCCGCGGTGGGGTCGTCCACCTCCGTGCTCGCGGTCGGCTCCGGGCTCTCCGTCCTCTCACTCGGGTCGTGGGGCTCACTGCTCGGGATCGGCTCGATCTGGTCCATCGGCTCGGTGGGCTCGGCGCTGTCCGTCGGCTCGATCGGTTCTCTCCTGTCGATCGGCTCGATCGGGTCGATGCTGTCGATCGGTGCCGTCGGCAGCTACGGA
Source organism: Brachybacterium sp. (assembly GCA_030451965.1). Lineage (GTDB taxonomy): Bacteria > Actinomycetota > Actinomycetes > Actinomycetales > Dermabacteraceae > Brachybacterium. The sequence continues at coordinate 630 of JAKDNE010000218.1, forward strand.
TGCATCGGGACCCGCCAGGTGCTGCCCAGGAAGGAGGTCCCGCGCCCCGGGAGCGCGTAAGGTCGACCCATGACGGAACGCACCACGTATCTCCTGGTGGACGGCGAGAACATCGACGCCACGCTCGGGGTCTCGGTCCTCGGCCGACGCCCACAGCCCGAAGAGCGCCCTCGCTGGAACAAGCTCCTCCACCATGCCGAGATGACGTGGCACCAGCCCGTGACCGGGCTGTTCTTCCTCGCTGTCGAGGACAGTCTGCCCTCGGGCTTCGTGCAGGCGCTCATCGCGATGGGCTACAAGCCCATCCCGCTGCGCGGCGAGGGCAAGATCGTGGACATCGCGATCCAGCGCACCGCGGAGGCGCTCGAGTCGCGCGAGGCCGATGTCATGCTGGTCAGCCACGACAAGGACTTCGTCCCGCAGATGGAGGACCTGGCCTCCGACCTGGACCGCCGCACCGCGATCGTCGGCTTCCGCGAGTTCATGGCCTCGGACCTGCAGGACATCCCGGGGATCGAGTTCCACGACCTCGAGTACGACGTCGCCGCGTTCACCAGCCGCCTGCCGCGCGTGCGGATCATCGACATCGACGAGTTCGATCCGCTCGAGTTCATCTGAGAATCGGCGCGGGGGCACTGGAGACTCCCCGGGTCACATCCACTTGCTGCGTTTGAAGATGACGTAGAGCAGCACGCCCAGTCCCACCATCATCCCCAGCGCCATCGGGTAGCCCAGTGCCCAGTGCAGCTCGGGCATGTCGTCGAAGTTCATGCCGTAGATCGCACCGATGAGCGTGGGGGCGAAGAGGATGGCCGCCCAGCCGGAGATCTTCTTCATGTCCTCGTTCTGTCGCTGCGCGACGAGCGTCGCGTTGACGTCGAGGATCTGGGACAGCGCATCACGCAGGTCGCGCACCCGCGAGGCCGCGCGGGAGAGATGATCGGCGACGTCGTCGAGGTAGACCTGCAGCCCGTCCGGGATCTCGTACTTGCCGAAACCGGCCTGCAGATCATCGATCACGTCGGCGAGCGACGTCACCGCCTGCTGCATGTCGATGACCTCCTGGCTGAGCCGATAGATGCGCTCGGCCACCGCGGCATCCCCGCTGAACACCTGCCGTTCGATCTGCTCCTTGTCGATCGTGAGGCCCCGCAGCACAGGGCGGTAGCCGTCGACGATCGTGTCGAGCACGCGATAGAGGACCGCCTCCGGGCCCAGGGTCAGCAGGTTCCCGTCCTCCAGCGCTGTGCGCTCGCGACGGGTGGACGTCAGGGGATGCTCCTCATCGAGGCTCGGACCGTCGGTCCCGTCGATCCAGTGCCCGTCCTGGCACAGCATCGCCACAGCCCCGGGACGCACCAGCAGATGGAACTCCGAGAAGTCGACCTCCTCCTGCTCGTCGAGGTAGTGGGCCGAACGCACCACGAGGAACAGCACGTCGCCGTAGCGCTCGAGCTTCGGCCGCTGGTGCGCGTTGAGCAGATCCTCGAGCAGGAGGGGATGCAGGTCCCAGGCCTCGCCGAGCTCGAGCACCTGCTCCCTGCCGGGCTGCGGGTAGAAGAACATCACCATCCGGTCCGCGGCTCCGCGGGCGAACTCCAACGCGTCGCGGATCGAATCACCCTCCGGCTGGCGGGAGGGGACCCCACCGGAGACGTACCGCGTCGTCGGCGCAGCGCCCCCGTCGTCCGGGCGGCGCCCCCGGCCGCCCTGCTCGCGCGAGCGATCGGAGCGCCGGAGCCGTGGCAGGCCGTGTCGTCGCTGGGTCATGTCATCTCCTCGTGGAACGCCCGCCGGCAGAGGATCATCCTCCGCGCTGGGACGGGGGTCGTCGCCGGCCGTTCACGGCGAGCCGGACGTGATCGCAGCGCTCACCTCGGCAGGGCCAGCACACCCTCCACGAAGCCGATCACGTCCGCGAGGACCTCGTCGCGGTTGGTCTCGTTGAGGATCTCGTGCTGCGCGCCCGGATAGGTCTTCGTGAAGGTCCGCGGGCCGCGCAGCTCGACCAGGCCCTCCCAGCTGGCCGGGAGCGGGACCAGGCGGTCACCCTCACCGTGCAGGTACAGCATCGGGTGCTCCCCGACGCCGTCGGCCGCGGCGATCGTGACCATCGCCTGCTGCAGGCCCTCGAGCGTGGGGCGGGCGAAATCGCCGTGCCATACCAGGGGGTCCTCGGCATAGGCGGCACCGACCGCAGGATCGCGGGACAGGGTGCCGGGATCGATCGGGGTGGCCGGGATCTCGTCGAGGGCGAGCAGGGAGTCCACGGTGATCCACGATCCGAGCACAGGCCCGGTGAGCACGGTCGCGGCCAGCCGATCCGCGTGCAGCTGGGTGTAGCGGGCGGCGATCATCCCGCCCATCGAGTGGCCGATCAGCACGATCGGAACGCCCGGATGCTCCCCGGCGGCGTGCATGACCACGAGGTTGAGATCGTCCACGACCGGTTCGAAGTCACTGATCAGGACCCTCTCCCCGTCGCTGCGGCCGTGGCCGACGTGGTCCGCGCCGTAGACCGCGGCGCCCGCGTCGCGCAGCCGCTCAGCGACCCACCCGTAGCGGCCGATGTGCTCGCCGTAGCCATGGGCGATCACCGCCACCCAGTGGGGATCCGGGCTCGTCCAGGCCCTGCCCACGAGGGCACCGGCATGGCCGTGAAGGGTGAAGTCCGTCGACGGGGAGTGATCGCTCATGAGGCCATCATGCCTGTCTCATCGCGCGGATGCGCTCCTCCCGGTGTCACGGAGAGGAGGGAGACGGCAGAGTCCTGAGCAGGACGGGCATCCCTCCCCTCGCGCTCAGGATTCGAGCGGCCCGAGGGTCCGGACCGCTGCGGCACCGGGACATGAAAAACCCCGGTTCACCTGAGTGAACCGGGGAATCCCTGCGGTGCGCAAGGGGGGACTTGAACCCCCACGCCGTCTCCGGCACACGGACCTGAACCGTGCGCGTCTACCAATTCCGCCACTTGCGCGAATCTTCGGCACCGGGCTCTGAACCACCGAGGCCGAAGGTTCCCTTAGATTACCCCCGCTGCACTGTCAGCCCAAACCGACACCACGCACAGTAACGAACGCCACGTCGATCCGGTCACGTCGGCGTGTCAGCGCATCGATTCGGCCTCCGCGAAGGCCTCCTCGATGTCGGCGGGATCCATGCGTCGGCGCGCGACAGCCACGTAGAGCACCATCGCGACCAGCACTGCGGGCACGCCCACCATCGCGGCGACCTGCATGCTGGGTCGCACCGCGATGGTCGCGAACACCGCCACCAGGCCGATCAGGCCGACGATCGCGGTCGGGATCCCGCCGGGCATGCGGAAGGTGGCCCCGGTGATCCCCCGGCGTCGGAACGCGATGTAGGTGCACAGGATCAGCGCCCAGACCAGGATCACCGCGAACACCACCAGGCTCATCATGTAGCCGAACACGCCGCCCACCCCGCTGAAGGCGAGCAGCGCGGCCCCGATCAGGCCCACCGAGCTCAGTGCGATGCCGACCAGGGGGACCCTGCGGGCGGTGGTGCGGGCGGCGAAGCGCGGGGCGAGGCCGTCGGAGGCCAGGGAGTGCAGCATCCGGCTGCCGGCGTACAGGTTCGCGTTCGCGGCCGACAGCGCCGCGACGAGGACCAGCAGATTGGTGATGTGGGCGGCGCCGGGGATGCCGAGCTGGTCGAAGACCATCACGAACGGCGAGGTGGTGACGTCCTCACCGGAGCCGGCTGCGGTCCGCCACGGCACCAGGCACAGCACGAAGCCGATGCAGAACACGTAGAAGAAGGCCAGTCGCACGATCGTGGTGCGGGCGGCGGTCCTGATCGACCGGGCGGGGTCCTTCGCCTCGGCAGCGGTGATCGACAGCAGCTCGATGCCTCCGAAGGAGAACATCACCACCGACAGGGCGATCCACACCGCGGCCCATCCGTTCGGGGCGAAGCCTCCGTCGGCCGTGAGCCGGCTCAGGCCCGGCGCCGGCGCGTCCGGCAGACCGATGAAGACCAGCACCGCGCCCACCAGGATGAACGCGAACACGGCGATCACCTTGATCGAGGACAGGAAGAACTCGACGATGCCGAAGGAGCCGACGCTCGAGAGGTTGATGGCGATGATGACTGCGGCGAAGATCAGGATCCCGGCCCAGATCGGGATCGCCGGCACCCAGTAGGCGAGGTACGCGGCGCAGGCCACCAGCTCGGCACCGGTGACGCAGACGGTGACGATCCAGTACAGCCACCGCGTGATGTACCCCCAGAACGGGGAGAGGTAGTGCGCGGCCAGGGTGCCGAAACCGCCGCGGACGGGGTGGCGGGATGCCATCTCACCCATCGACAGGGCGATCGTCGCGGCGATCAGGGAGCCGAGCGCGAAGGAGATGATCACGGCCGGGCCGGCGATGCCGATCGCCTCCCCGGAGCCGAGGAACAGGCCGGTCCCGAGCGCGGAGCCCATGGCGATCATGGCCATCTGGCCGTGGCCGAGGGAGCGGGCGAGACCGCCGTCGGTGCGGTGGGCGGTATCGGAGGTCGAGGTGGTCACCGTACGAGGGTAGTCATTCCGCGACGGGCCGCTATAGCCAGCAGCGGGCACGTGGGGTGAGGTCGGCCTCAGCGGGAGGCGCGGTACCGATCGATCACGTCCTTGGCCTCGACGAGACCGGCGCCGGTGTGCTCGCGGTACACCTTGATCGCGGTGATGATCTTGCCCTCGGCGACGAGACGACGGCATTCCCCGGGGACCTGGGGACCGATCTCACTGCGCAGGCGCAGCAGCTCGGCCTCACCGACCTCGGCGCGACGCGCGAGTTCCTGAATCAGGTCCTCGAGTGCACGGTTCTGCTCCTGGAGCGTGGCGATCTGCGTCTTCAGCTGACTGTTCCCGAACATGCTCCCGACGCTATCCCGGACGGCCCGACCGATACCCCCGTCGAAGGTCGAAGCCTGCTCCGCACACAGAAGTGCCCCGCACCGTCCCGGTGCGGGGCACTTCGTGCACTCGAAGAGATCAGGCCACGTTCAACCGCCTGATCTCCTACCGTTCGTACCTCGCAGTACGTCGATCAGGCCACGTTCAACCGCCTGATCTCCTACCGTTCGTACCTCGCAGTACGTC
>JAKDNE010000219.1 GCA_030451965.1 Brachybacterium sp.
AGCTGGCCACCGGCGAGATCCACATCTTCCGCGCGAAGTCCGTCATCTTCGCCTCGGGCGGCTTCGGCAAGATCTTCAAGACCACCTCCAACGCGCACACTCTCACCGGCGACGGCCCTGCGATGGCGTTCCGTCGCGGCATCCCGCTGGAGGACATGGAGTTCTTCCAGTTCCACCCGACGGGCCTGGCCGGGCTGGGCATCCTGCTCTCCGAGGCGGCCCGCGGTGAGGGCGGGATCCTGCGCAACAGCGAGATGGAGCGCTTCATGGAGCGCTACGCCCCGACGCTGAAGGACCTCGCCCCCCGCGACGTGGTGGCGCGTGCGATGGCGAACGAGGTGCGCGAGGGTCGCGGCGCCGGTCCCAAGAAGGACTACGTCTATCTCGACCTCACCCACCTGGAGCCTTCGCACATCGACGCGAAGCTCCCGGACATCACCGAGTTCGCCCGCACCTACCTGGGTGTGGAGCCGTACACGGATCCGATCCCGGTGTTCCCCACCGCGCATTACGGCATGGGCGGCATCCCCACCAACATCCGGGGCGAGGTGCTGCGCAACGCGACCGATGTGATCCCCGGCCTCTACGCCGCGGGCGAGACCGCCTGCGTCTCGGTCCACGGCGGCAACCGTCTGGGCACCAACTCCCTGCTGGACATCAATGTCTTCGGTCGCCGCGCCGGCATCGCTGCCGCGGAGCACGCCGACGAGGTGGATCTTCCGGAGCTGCCGGAGGGGCTCGAGGCACCCACCGTCGAGCTGCTCCAGCGGTTGCGCGACCGGCCCGCGACCGAGGATCGCATCGCCGATATCCGGATCGCGCTGCAGGAGACCATGGATGCCAACGTCCAGGTGTTCCGCACCGACGAGACCTGCCGTCAGGCCCTGGCCGACATCAAGGACCTCAAGAAGCGCTACGAGACCGTCGCCATCCAGGACAAGGGCAAGCGCTATAACCTGGACCTGATGGAAGCGGTGGAGCTGGGCTTCCTGCTGGACCTCGCGGAGATCGTGGCGCTCGGTGCGCTGGAGCGCAAGGAATCCCGTGGCGGCCACTTCCGCGAAGACTTCGAGAAGCGCGATGACGTCAACTTCCTCGCGCACACCATGGCCTATCGCACCCTCCCGGAGGAGGAGGGTCTCGAGGGTACCCCGATCCGGCTGGGCACCAAACCCGTCGTGATCACCCGTTACGAGCCGAAGGAGCGTACGTTCTGATGACTGCCGTCGCTGAGAAGCCCGAGGCCGAGGCCGGCGCGGGCGAGGTCCCCTCGTTCGAGGTCACGTTGCGCATCTCGCGCTTCGATCCCGACAGCTCCAAGGGCGCCCGCTGGGAGGAGTTCACCGTCACGATGCACGGCACCGACCGTGTGCTGGACGCCCTCCATGAGATCAAGTGGCACCTGGACGGCTCGCTGACCTTCCGTCGCTCCTGCGCCCACGGCGTGTGCGGCTCGGACGCGATGCGGATCAACGGTCGCAACCGTCTTGCCTGCAAGACGCTGCTCAAGGACCTCGACATCACCAAGACGATCACCATCGAGCCCATCAAGGGCCTGCCGGTGGAGAAGGACCTGATCGTCGACATGGAGCCGTTCTTCGACTCCTACCGCGAGGTCATGCCCTTCCTGGTCGCCGGTGGGCAGGAGCCCAGCCGTGAGCGCCTGCAGTCCGCCGAGGAGCGGGAGCGCTTCGACGACACCACCAAGTGCATCCTGTGCGCCGCCTGCACCTCCTCGTGCCCGGTGTTCTGGACCGACGGGCAGTACTTCGGCCCGGCCGCGATCGTCAACGCGCACCGCTTCATCTTCGATTCGCGTGATGACGCCGGTGAGCAGCGGTTGGAGATCCTGAACTCCAAGGAGGGTGTGTGGCGCTGCCGCACCACCTTCAACTGCACCGAGGCCTGCCCGCGCGGGATCCAGGTGACCAAGGCGATCTCCGAGGTGAAGCAGGCTGTGATCACCGGTCGCATCTGACCGCTCGACCTGCTCGCGACGAGGCCCCGCCCGGGAACGTTCCGGACGGGGCCTCGTACCGTCTGCAGCGGCTCGGCGGGGGCGGCACCGTAGGCCCGCGGCACCTCGCTCAGGAGTTCACGCGGATGACCTCTTCCTGGTACGGCGCGATGACCGTCCGGGAGATCTGCAGGTCCAGCACCAGGAAGGACCGCTGTGCGGGGTCCTCCTGGCTCCAGGTGCGCAGTCGTTCGAGGTCCTCCAGGCGACGGACCACGACCCCCTCGGCGCCGGCGGCGGCGCCGTAGGCGGCGAAATCGATGCGGTCGATCAGCATGGGCTCTGCGGCCAGTCCCTTGAGGCCGTAGAGGTTCACCTCGGCGCCGTAGGCGGCGTCGTTCCACACCACGGCCAGGCCCCGACCGCCGGCGGTGCGCACCGCGGAGTCGAGATCCGCCAGAGCCATCACTCCCCCTCCGTCGCCGGTGGTCAGCACGATCGTGGAGTCGGGATTGGCGCGGGCGGCGCCCGGCACGCTGGGCCAGCCCAGACCGATGGACTGATACGCGGTGCCGACCATCGCCATCCGGTGCGGGGCGGCGACCGGCCAGTACATGTTCGCCCAGGCGATGAAGTGACCACCGTCGGAGACGACCACGCGGTCCTCGGGCAGCAGCTCGGCCAGTCGCGCGGCAGCGGCTCGGGGGTCCAGCAGCTCGTCCTCGGCGAGCTCGGGGGCGCTGACCTGAGCGCGCAGCGCCGAGGCGTCGATGCTCTCGCGCCACGGCTGGGTCGCGCCCTCCAGCGCGGGCAGCGCCGCGGTGAGGGCCTCGGCGGCGAGACGGGCGTCGGCCCGCACGAATCCGCCCACCCGGGCGTTGGTGGCGGAGGGGGCGGTGTCGATCTGCCACACCGCGGTGTGCGGGGCGAACAGCTCGCCGAAACGCATGGTGAACTGGTTCATCCCTGCCCCGACCACCACGGCGACATCGGCGGAGCGGACCAGCTCCATCGCTCCGGGGGCGCCGAAGCCGCCGGAGACACCGATGTCGTAGCGGGCCTCGGGGAAGATGCCTCGCCCCAGCGCCGTGGTGGAGGTGACGGCGCCCGTCGCGGCCGCGAGCTCGCCGAGGGCGGGGCCCGCGCCGGCCAGCCAGGCACCGTGCCCGGCCAGCAGCAGCGGACGCTCCGCCGCGGCCAGCATCGAGGCCAGACGCTCGATCGCGGCGCGGGTGAAGTCCGCGGTCGGGGCCAGGGGTGCGGGACGCCCGGGGCCGGGAACGGTGGGCACCTCGCCGATCTCTCGCTGTGCGACGTCGTAGGGGATCGCCAGCACCACCGGCACCCGGTAGGCCAGTGCGTGCTCGATCGCGGTGACGGTGGCGGCTGCGGCGTCCATCCGGCCGACGGTGTAGGTGCGCACCCCGACGGCGGAGCTCAGCGCGATCTGGTCCACGTCCCAGGGGCGGCGTCCGGAGGTGGGCTCGTCACCGACCACCAGCACCAGCGGGATGCGGGCCTGAGCGGCTTCCGCGAGCGCGGTGAGGGTATTGGTGAAGCCGGCGCCGTAGGTGGTGCTCGCCGCGGCGATCCGACCGGAGGTGCGGAAGTGCGCATCGGCGGCGACCACGGCTCCTGCCTCGTGGCGCACGGCGGTGAAGGTCGTGTCCGTCTCACGCAGCAGGGCGTCGAGGAAGTAGGCGTTGCCGTTGCCCATGAGGCCGAACACCTCGTGGACGTGCTGGGCGAGGGTGCGGGCGACATGGGTGGAGACGATGGCCATGGAGAGGGTCCTTCCGAGAGATATGCGAACGCTGCGGTGCAGTCCGTATATGTCTCGCCCCGGGGCCGCCCGGGGGTTCGTGCCCCTTGTGAGAGCACCGGCGCCGGCCCCGTCACGGGCCCACCTGACGGAGCGAGGATAGCACCGTCGGCGGGCCCGGACGCGCCTGGGGGACGCGGTTCAGGAGTAGCTGATCACCAGCGGTGCGTGATCGGACCAGCGGGTGTCGTAGCTGGGGGCGCGGTCCACCTGCGCGGACGTGGCGCGTGCGGCGAGCTCCGGGGTGGCCAGCTGATAGTCGATCCGCCATCCGGCGTCGTTGTCGAAGGCCTTTCCCCGCTGCGACCACCAGGTGTACGGGCCGGGGCCGTCACCGTGCCGGGTGCGGTGCACATCCACCCAGCCGCGCTCCTCCGTGAGCCGGTCGAGGTAGGCACGCTCCTCGGGCAGGAACCCGGCGGACTTCCGATTGCCCTTCCAGTTCTTGATGTCCCATTCGGTGTGGGCGATATTGATGTCCCCGGTGAGGACCACGTGCCGCCCATCGGCCCGCAGGGACTCGAGATGCTCCATCATGACGTCGAGGAACTCATATTTGTCAGTCATGGTCTGCGGCTTCTCGGTGTTGCCCGAGTGCATGTAGCAGGAGATGACGGTCATCGCGGTGCCGTCGCCGAGCGGGTCCTCGAGATCCGCTTCGAGCCAGCGACCGGTATGCGCATCCGCGTCCAGTCCGGGCAGACCGCGGCGCGCGCCCTCGAGGTCGACCCGCTCCAGGGAGGTGCGGGCGGCGATCGCGACACCGGCGCGTCCCTTGAGCTGCGAGACCTCTCCCACGATGGTCCAGTCCTCCCCCATCAGGTCAGGGAGCAGGTCCTCGGGCGCGCGCACCTCCTGGAGGGTGACGAGATCGGCGGGGGTGGAGGCGAGCCAGTCGCCCATCCCCTTCCGAGCGGCGGCGCGCAGGCCGTTGACGTTGACGGTGGCGAGGGTGAAGGTCACGCGGGCACCTCGATTCCGGCGGCGCGCTCGGCCGCCTCGACGACATTCTTCAGCAGCAGCGCACGGGTCATCGGCCCGACGCCGCCGGGGTTGGGGCTGAGCCATCCGGCGACCTCGGAGGCCGCCGGGTCGACGTCGCCCACGAGTGTGGCCTTCCCGCCCTCGGGGTCCTCGCGGCGCGAGACGCCGACGTCGAAGACGACCGCTCCGGGCTTGATGTCCTCGGCGCGCACCAGGTGCGCGGCACCCGCGGCGGCGACGAGGAGGGGGGCGCGACGCAGGTGAGCGGGGAGGTCGGCGGTGCCGGTGTGGCACAGGGTGACCGTCGCGTTGTGCTCGCGACGGGTGAGCAGGGCGCCGATGGAGCGGCCCACGGTGATGCCGCGGCCGACGACCACGACGTCCTTGCCCCGGAAGTCCAGACCGTGGCGCTCAGCCAGCTCGATCACGGCGCGCGGCGTGCAGGGCAGCGGGGTGTGGATGGGCTTGTTGGCATTCAGCACCAGGCGCCCCAGGTTCATCGGGTGCAGTCCGTCGGCATCCTTGGCGGGGTCGATCCGCTCGAGGATCGCGTCGGTGTCGATCTGCGGCGGCAGCGGGAGCTGCACGATGTAGCCGGTGCAGACAGGGTCCTCGTTCAGCGCGTCGACCACGGCCTCGACCTCGGCCTGGGTGGCATCGGCCGGGAGCTGCTTCTGGATCGAGGCCAGCCCGACCTGTTCGCTGTCGCGATGCTTGCCTCGCACATAGGCGGCGCTGCCGGGATCGTCCCCGACCAGCACGGTCGCCAGGCCCGGGCGTTCGTGGCCGGCCTCCAGGAGGCGTGCCACGCGCTCGGTGAGCTCCTGCTTGATGGTCTTCGCGGTGGCCTTGCCGTCGAGGGTCTGGGCA
>JAKDNE010000220.1 GCA_030451965.1 Brachybacterium sp.
CCCCCCTCCGCGCTCGCCCAGGTCGCACGCGAGGCGGTCGCCGCCCCCGGTCGCCTGGGCAGGCGCCGTGCAGCGGCGGTCGCATCCGGTCCCGCGCACCCGGTCCTGGAGGTGATCCTGCCCGGGCCCCGGACCCTGTTCGAGGACACCGGCCGCCCCGGGCGGGCGGCGAGCGGGGTGAGCAGCAGCGGTGCCTTCGACCGCGGGGCGATGCTGCGGGCGAACCTCGCCGTGGGGAATCCCGCCTCGGCCGCGGTGCTCGAGATCATGGCCGGTCCGCTGCAGCTGCAGGCCAGAGCCGCCGTCGTGGTCGGCCTCTCCGGCGCACGGGCCGTCGTGAGCCTGCATCGGGCGGATGAGGACGGCGCCGACCTCGAGCTCGACCCGGGGCAGAGCCATGAGCAGCCGCTCGCGCTCGATGTCGGGGATCGGCTCGAGGTGGGCGCGGTGACGGAGGGGCTGCGGATGGTGCTCGCCGTCCGCGGCGGCCTGCGCGGGGCGGGAGCGGCGGGTGCCGTGCTCGGCTCCCTGTCCCACGACACGCTCTCCGCGCTCGGGCCGGCGCCGCTCGAGGCCGGGGACCTGCTGCTCGTCGGCTCCCAGCAGGGACTGGACGCCGTCCCCGCCCCGACGCCGGCCCCGGACCCGGCGGCCGCGCGAGGCTCATCGGCCGCCCCGGTCGACGACGCGGCACCAGCCTCCCTGGAGATCCCGGTGCATGCCGGGCCGCGGGACGCCCTGCTCGGCGCAGCCGCCCTCGACCAGCTGCTGAGCACCACCTGGACCGTGCGCCCGGACTCGGACCGGGTCGGGGTGCGGCTCGACGGGGAGCCGCTCACCCCGCCGACGAGCTCCGGGTCCCGGGCGAGCGAGCCGATGGTGCCCGGAGCGATCCAGGTGCCGCCCTCCGGGCTGCCCGTGGTGTTCGGCCCGGACCATCCCACCACCGGCGGCTACCCGGTGATCGCGGTGGTGACCCGGGTCGGCCTGGATCAGCTGTCCCAGGCCCGCGCCGGGACGACGCTGCGTTTCCTGCTCGCGGAGTGACACGATGGCGCCATGCCGCGCCTGCTGCCCGAGCCCGCCTACTTCGCCACCCTGCCCAAGGTCATCACCTCCGGAGCCGTGATCCTGCGCGACGAGCACGACCACCTGGTGATCGAGAAGCCGAACTACCGCAACCACTGGCTGCTGCCCGGCGGCGGCGTCGACGCGGGCGAGGACGCCCGCCAGTGCGCCCGCCGGGAGGTCCTGGAGGAGCTCGGCCTCGATCTCGAGGTGGGGCGGCTGCTGACCGTCGACTGGCTGCCCGCCAACGCGATGCGCAGCGCCCCGATGGGAGTGCACTTCCTCTTCGACGCGGGTGTGATCCCGCGGGCACAGCTCGAGGCCACCGTGGTGCCGGAGGCCGCCGAGCTCGACGACTGGGCGCTGATCCCCGAGTCCGAGGCGCATCTGCTCTCCCCCTGGGGCGCCGACCGGGTCCAGCGCGCCCTGGCAGTGCTGCGCGGCGAGTCCGACGTGGACATGGCGACGCCGCCGCGGCTCTGAACGCCCTCTCGGGCATCCCCCGCGAAACGAGATGCATCCGAGACCTTCCGCTTTTTCTCATACTGACCAGGAGTGGAGCGGCGCAGCTCGGCCCGGGCGACGGGACGATGTGATCCAGGACTCACGACGAGAACCGGGAATGAGCCATGATGTGCCCCGTCCCGATCCCCGTCGACGGAGATGAGAATGAGCTCTTCGACCACCTCCTCCCCGGCCCCGCGCACGACTCGTGGCCCGCTGACCAGGTCACAGCGCCTGGACCGACTGCCCTTCACCCGCAAGCACGGCCGACTGCTCGGCGCCTCCGGCATCGGCTGGGCGCTGGACGCGATGGATGTCGGCCTGATCTCCTTCGTGATCGCCGCGCTCAGCATCCACTGGGAGCTGAGCAAGGCCGAGGGCTCGCTGATCGCCTCGGCCGGGTTCGCCGGCATGGCGATCGGTGCCAGCGTCGGCGGTCTGCTCGCCGATCGCATCGGCCGCCGCTCCGTCTTCGCCATGACGCTGCTGATCTACGGCCTGGCCACCGGTGCCTCCGCGCTCGCGATGGGGGTGGGCGTCCTGATCGTGCTGCGCTTCGTGGTGGGCCTCGGCCTCGGCGCCGAGCTGCCGGTCGCCTCCACCCTGATGAGCGAGTTCGCCCCGGCCCGCATCCGCGGCCGGGTGATCGTCTGGCTCGAGGCCTTCTGGGCGCTGGGCTGGATCCTGGCCGCCGTGATCGGCACCTTCGTGGCCGCCTCCGGACCGACGGGCTGGCGCTGGGCGCTCGCCGTCGGCCTCGTGCCCGCGATCTATTCGCTCGTCATCCGGCTGGGGACACCAGAATCGGTGCGCTTCCTCGAAGAGCACGGACGCACCGAGGAGGCCGAGCGCGTGGTGCGCAGCTTCGAGGATTCCGCCGGCATCGACGCCCCGGAGCCCGTGCCCTCGGCTCTGCCCGCGGACGCGCGCCAGGTCGCCGCCGACGAGGTCGGCACGATCCCGACCGCAGACCGCATCGACCCCAGCGGCGGCATCTGGTCGACGCCCCTGCGGGCACGCACCGCCGGGCTGTGGGCGGTGTGGTTCTGCATCAACCTGTCCTACTACGGCGCCTTCATCTGGATCCCGACGCTATTGGTGGATCGCGGTTTCGATCTCACCCGCTCCTTCACCTTCACCCTCATCATCACCCTCGCCCAGATCCCCGGGTATGCCGCCGCGGCCTGGCTGATCGAGGTGCTCGGACGGCGCTGGACCCTGACCCTCTTCCTCACCGGCTCCGCTGTGGCGGCCAGCTGCTACGGGCTCGCGGACACGGAGTGGACGATCATCGCCGCCGGCTGCGCGCTGAGCTTCTGCAACCTCGGCGCCTGGGGCGCGCTGTACGCGATCGGGCCGGAGCTCTATCCCACCCGCGTGCGTGGCACCGGCACCGGTGCGGCCGCCGCCTTCGGCCGCATCGCCTCGATGCTCGCCCCGTTCCTGGTGCCGGTGTTCCTGATCGCCGGCGGGCAGGTGTTCGTCTTCGCCGCCTTCTCGGTGTTCTTCGTCCTGGCCGCGGCGGCCGCCTTCACCCTGCCCGAGCAGCGGGGCAAGGCGCTCGCGGAGTAGGCGCGGCGGGCCCGGGCCGGGCCGATCCCGGTCATGTGGTGCGGATGCGCGCTGGCGACTCGTCCGGGGGCTCCGGATGAGTCGTCAGCGCGCATCTGTCGCTCCCGCCGCGGTGGGCTCAGGTGGTCGGGGCACACGGCGGGCTCGGGCTGCGCAGGTCCTCAGCGACCCAGAACCTGCCTCCCGGCCTCAGGCCTGCTCGAGGGAGCCGTCGTAGGCGCAGATCGCATCGACCTTCGCGGCCGAGGAGGAGTTCGGGTCGAACTCGAGGTCCAGCCAGACCTTGACCAGCTCCGCGGCCAGCTCGAGGCCGACCACGCGCTCGCCCATGCACAGCACCTGTGCGTTGTTCGAGAGCACGGAGCGCTGCACGGAGTAGAGGTCATCGGCGGTCACGGCGCGGACCCCCGAGACCTTGTTGGCCGCGATGGCGACGCCCAGGCCGGTGCCGCAGATCAGCAGAGCCCGGTCCGCCTCGCCGGCGGCGATCTTCTCCGCGGCCTCGACGGCGACGTTGGGGTAGTAGGTGCCGTCCTCGCGCCCGGTGACGCCGACGTCGACGACCGACTCGACGCGGGGGTCGCTCTCCAGCAGCTCCTTCAGCGCGCTCTTGTGGCCGAATCCGGCGTTGTCGGATCCGGTGATGATCTTCCAGCCCATGATTGCTCCTTCGTGGTGTGAGGTATGAGGTCCGTGCTCCCATGGGGCAGAACGCCCGCGGGCGGCTCGGTGTTCCTGGGGCACCCGTCCCCGACCGCCCGGTGGTGAACGGTCAGGCGGACAGCTGCTGCCCGAGCAGGGTGACGATCTTCGAGAAGGAGATCGCGCCGGGATCGGGGGTGCCCACGGACTTCTCGCCGTGGGTGCGGGCACGACCCTTGTGGGCCACGATGTCCGCGGTGGACTCCGCGGCCGCCGTCGCCTTGGCCGCGGCGGTCGCGATCGCTTCCCCGGCCGCGCCGCTCGCCCCGGCCAGGCTCTCCCGGAACGGCACTGCGGCGTCGACCATGGTCTTGTCCCCGGGCTTCGCCCCGCCCAGACGCTCGACGGCCTCGACGGCCTGCACCAGGGCGGTGACGATCTGCTGGTCGGTGACCGTCTCCTGGTCGGAGAAGCCACTGCCCACGCTGGTCAGCGCCGCGCCCCAGAGGGCACCGGAGGTGCCGCCGGCCTCGGCGGACCAGGAGGCGCCCGCCTGCACCAGCACGGTGCGGGCACCGGCGCCGGCCTCCGCGGCCTGCTCGGCCGCGGCGTGCGCCGCCTCGATGCCGAGCACCATGCCCTGGCCGTGGTCGCCGTCACCGGCGATCGCGTCCATCCGGCCCAGCTCGGGTTCGAGCTCCTCCAGCAGCGACCGGATCCCGCCGAGGATCTCGATGATCCGGGCAGCGCTGGCCCGGGACTCCTCGGAGGCTTCCGGGATCGGGTCCTCGCCGGGGGTGTAGACCTCGCCGCGCTCCGTGCCGAGATCGCCCTGGACCGTGCCGCCGCGGCGGAAGGCCGGGGTGTCGGCGGGGGCCAGCCAGTGCTGCTCGAGCTCCGCGTCCAGGCGCATCACCGTCAGCGAGAGCCCGGACATGTCCAGACTGGTCACGTGCTCGCCGACCTCGGGACGCACCACGGTCAGGCCTGCCTCGGCCAGGAGCTCCGCGACGTGCCTGTACACCACGAACATCTCTTCGTACTTCACGGTGCCCAGGCCGTTGAGGACCACGGCGACCCGCGTCGAGTCGAGCTCCGGCGTCTCCTTCAGCACGCCGTCGACCAGGATCTTCGCCAGCTCGGCGGCGGAGGGCATGGGCTTCTCGTCGATGCCCGGCTCGCCGTGGATGCCCAGGCCGATCGCCATCTTCCCGTCGGGGACGTGGAACAGGGCGTCGTCGGCGCCGGGCAGCGTGCAGCCGTCGAAGGCGACCCCGAGCGAACGGGTGGCGTCGTTGGCCTTCCAGGCCAGACGCTCGGCCTCGGCGAGGTCGGCGCCGTTCTGGATGGCGGCGCCGGCGATCTTGAACACCGGCAGGTCCCCGGCGATGCCGCGCCGGTCACGGTGATCGCCCGGCTCCCCGGACGCCACGTCGTCGCTGACGGCGACGATCCGCACATCGATGCCCTCGGCGCGCAGCTTCTCCGCGGCGGCGCCGAAGTGCAGCACGTCCCCGGCGTAGTGGCCGAAGCCCAGGAGCACGCCGCCGCCGTTGTCGGCATTGCGGGCGACGGCGTGGACCTGGTCGGCCGACGGCGAGGAGAAGATGTTGCCGCAGGGCGCGCCGTGGGCGAAGCCGGGCCCGACCCAGCCCGCGAAGGCCGGGTAGTGGCCGGAGCCGCCGCCGACCACCAGGGCCGGCTGCCCGGACGGGGTGGCGTTCTTGCGCACGATGCCGCCGTGGACCTGCAGCAGCTCCTCGGGTGAGCGGCCACGAGGCCCTCCACGGCGTCGGCGGGGAAGGTCTTCGGATCATCGAACAGGT
>JAKDNE010000221.1 GCA_030451965.1 Brachybacterium sp.
ATCACCGGGGACATCACCCCGAAGTCCGTGGTCGCGAGCCCCACCGGCACCGTGATCGCCAACAACATGATGTACAGCCACTCCTCGACGCTGTACGACGCCGAGTCCCTCGAGCTGAGCGCCACTGTGATCGATGAGGTCGACCTCGCCGAGTTCGGTGCCCCCGAGCGGGCCGGGACCACCCAGGGCGCCCCTGTGGAGGCGGTGTTCTCGCCCGACGGGAAGTACGCCTACGTCTCCCAGTACCGGCTGCAGGGCCCCGGCGCGGGCGAGGTCGCGCACGACGACTGCCGGGCCGGCGAGCAGGTCGGGCCCTCCGCCGTGTTCCGCCTCGACATCGCTGCCGGTCAGTGGGACCAGGTGATCGAGGTGGGCCGGGTCCCGAAGTTCATCTCCCTCTCCGCGGACGGCACCCGCGCGCTGGTCTCGAACTGGTGCGACGAGACCGTCTCCGTGCTCGACCTCGAGGCCGGCCAGGAGATCCGGGTGATCCCCATCGACTCCGCGCCCCGCGGCAGCGTGATCCTGCCGGACAACCGCACCGCCTACGTCACCGCGATGTACGCGGACGAGGTGTTCCGCGTGGACCTCGTCACCGGCGAGAGCGAGCTCGTGCTCGAGACCGGACGCAAGCCCCGCCACCTGGTGCTCTCGCCCGACGCGAGTCGGCTGTACATGACGGTCTCGGGCAGCGACCGGCTGGTCGAGCTCGACGCCGCCACCGGCGAGGTGCTGCGCACCGCAGAGACCGGCCGGGAGCCACGCACCATGGCGATCTCCCCGGACGGGCGGGCCCTGTACGTCGTGAACTACTACGCGAACACGGTCTCCAAGTTCGACACCGGGACCCTCGAGGAGATCCAGACGGTCGAAGCGGGCAAGAACCCCATCGGCATCACCTACGAACCCACCCAGCGTCGGGTCTGGGTCGCGAACTACGCTGGTTCGATCGACGTCTTCGACGACACCGCCAGTGGCACCATGGAGCCATGAACCAGAACATCGACGGCATCGTCACCGCCTCCCGGGAGATCGCCGCCCCGGCAGAGGTGCTCTTCGCCCTGATCGCCGATCCTGCGCAGCAGCCACGCTGGGACGGCAACGACAACCTCGCCGATGCCGCGCCCGGCCAGCGGGTCCACGCCCTCGGCGACGTGTTCGTGATGACCAATCGCAACGGCGGGGTGCGCGACAACCACATCGTCGCCTTCGCCGAGGGCCGCGAGATCGCGTGGCGCACCGCACCGCATGGCGAGCAGCCGCCCGGCCACCAGTGGGGCTGGCAGCTCGAGCCGCTCGCGGACGGCGGCACCCGCGTCACCCACACCTACGACTTCACCGCTCTGCCCGCCGAGCAGGAGAAGCGCCTGGCCAAGGCACGCCTGATGACCCCGGAGAAGCTGCTGGCCTCGATCGACCGCCTGGCAGCACTCGCCAAGGAGGGCGGGGACTCCTGAGCCGTCCCTCGGAGGAGCCCGTCGACCCCAGGACCCTCGGGCCGACGATGGATCCCGACGTCGCCCGGATCGAATCGACGATCGAGCAGGCGATGCGCCGCGGCGACTTCGACGACCTGCCCGGGGCGGGGAAGCCGCTGGATCTGCCGAGCTCCCATGACCCGGACTGGTGGATCAACCAGCGCCTGGCCAGCGGCGAGATCGATCGCGAGGCGCTGCTGCCGGTGGTGGTGCTGCTGCGCAAGGAGTACGAGCGGCGCGAGCAGACCCTCGCCGCCCTGCCGGACGAGCGCTCCGCCCGGCAGTACGCCGAGGACTTCACCGAGCGGGTCCACCAGGATCGCCGCGCGAACCCCTTCCAGACGATGCTCGCCCCGGCGTGGGATCAGGATGACGCGGCGCAGCGATGGCGGGAGCTGCGGGCCCGGAGACAGCGGGAGTCCGCGCCGGAGCCCGCGATCCAGGATCCTCCGGTCGCGCCCCCACGATCTCGCCGACGCTGGTGGCGATTCGGCCGACGGGGTTGAGCCAGCGGGAGGAATTGTGCCGGCCCGGCGGCGGGTGTGAGGGAATCCCCACGGCGCAGGGAGCAGTGGCCCCGATGCCGTCCGCTGCGGGAGACTGTCCCCATGTTCCTCGAGAACCTCGGCTTCGATGCCATGGATCCCCTCCGCCTCGGCCGCTTCTGGGAAGCGGCGCTGGGCACGACCTCGCTCACGGTGGAGCCCGACATCCTCGAGACACGGCTGGATCTCGACGGGACCGCCTATCTCGACCTGTGCTTCGTGAGGGTGCCCGCGCCGAACCAGGCGCCGCTGCGCCTGCAGCTCGCGCTGCGCGGCGGGACGCAGCAGGCCGACGTGGTCGAGCGCCTGCGAGGACTCGGCGCGAGCGACCTCGACAGCGGTCAGGGCGAGCAGCCCGGGATCGTGCTCGCCGACGTCGAGGGCAGGGCCTTCCGCGTGAGGGAGGAGCAGGGGGTGTGCACCGACACCGGGCCGCTCGCGGCGGCGCTGCTGGACTCCGCCGATCCGGAGCGGGACACGGCGTTCTGGGCCTGGCTGAGCGGCTGGGTGCCGGTGCCGGACGGCGCGGCACACACATTGCGCCACCCGTCACTGCGCGGACCGCTGCTCGAGCTCGTCCCGGAGCGCGAGCCCAAGCGGCTCGAGGCGAAGAACCCGATCCACCTCGACGTGCGCCTCGAACCCGGGGACGACCCCGAGGAGATCGCCGCAGAGGTCGAGCGCCGCGGCGGTCGCGAGATGCACCCCGACTGGGGCGAGCTGCCCTGGCGGCTGCACCAGGACCCCTCCGGGAACGAGTTCTGCGTGCTGCCCGCCCCGGCGGTCGCGTCGTGAGCGACGGGCGGCGGACCGCCGCGTTCCTGTCCGTGCTGCTGGGGGCGGGCGGCGTCCTGCACTTCACGCGGCCCGCGCCGTTCGACAGCATCGTCCCGCCCGTCCTGCCCGGGCCGGCCCGGGCCTATACCTGCGCCTCCGGTGCGGCGGAGCTCGTCGTCGCGGGGCTGCTCGCGCATCCGCGCACCCGACGCCTCGGCGGGCATGCCGCGACCGCGCTGCTGGTCGCCGTGTTCCCCGCGAATGTGCAGATGGCGTACGACTGGCGCCATGCCCGACCCCGGAAGCGGGTGATCGCGCTGGGACGCCTGCCGCTGCAGGGCGTGCTCATCGCGCAGGCACGGCACGTGGCGCAGTGACGGCCCCCATGACCCTCCCCGTCGACGACCTCGAGCGGCGTCGGGTCCAGCGACGCACGGTCGCGGTCCTGATCGCGGGCCAGATCGTCTCCGGCCTCGGGATCGGTGCGGCGGTGAGCATGGGCGCGCTGCTCGTCGCCGCAGTGACCGGCAGCGAGGCGTGGTCCGGGATGGCCGCGACGATGAACACGCTCGGCGCCGCCCTGTTCGCCATCCCCCTGGCGCTGCTCGCCCGTCGCCGGGGCCGGCGGATCTCCCTGACCACCGGAGCTGTGACGGCGGCGCTCGGCGCCCTCGCGGTGGTCGTCTCCGCGGTCCTCGACAATCCGTTCCTGCTCCTGCTCAGCATGGCGGTGCTGGGCATCGGCTCTGCCCTGAACTTCCAGTCGCGATTCGCCGCCACCGACCTGGCGACCGACTCCACCCGCGGCCGGGACCTGTCCCTGGTGGTGTGGTCCACGACGATCGGCGCCGTCATCGGCCCGAACCTCGCCGAGCCCAGCGATATCCTCGGCCGCTCCCTGGGCCTGCCGGAGCTCACCGGCGGCTTCGTGATCGCCGCGGCCGCCCAGCTGCTGGGTGCCCTGCTCTATGCCCTCGCGCTGCGCCCGGACCCGCTGCTGCTCGCCCTGGGCCCGCACCGCGCGGTGCCCGCCGGGGCGGAGCGTCGGGCGGCGCGAGGCCTCGCGATCCTGCGCAGCAACCTCACCGCCCGCCGCGCGGTGCTGGCCACCAGCCTCAGCCACGCGGTGATGGTGGCGCTGATGGGGATGACCCCCATCCACCTGATGGGCCACGGCGCGGACCTCACGGTCGTCGGGATCACCATCAGCCTCCACATCGCCGGGATGTTCGGGATCTCCCCGGTGTTCGGTCTGCTCACCGACCGGGTCGGGGGCCGGGCGGTGATCCTGCTCGGCCAGGCACTGCTGACGGCGGCGCTGCTGATCGCGGCGCTGGGCTCCCACAGCAACCAGCTGGTCACGATCGCTCTGGTGCTGCTGGGGCTGGGATGGTCGGCCTCCAACGTCGCCGGGTCCACCACGCTCAGCGGCGCCGTCCCCGTCGAGCAGCGGCCCGCCACCCAGGGCACCTCTGACCTGCTGATGAACCTCGCCGGCGCGGGCGGCGGAGCGCTCGCCGGGCTGATCCTGGCCGGGGTCGGCTTCTCCGGCCTCGCCCTGGTCCTCCTGGTGCCGGTCGCCGTGGTGACCCTCGACCAGCTGGTGCGGCGCCGCTGAGCCGGGCGAGAGCTGACGAATGCCCCACACCATTACTATCGACCATAGTAACTATGTGGGAGGGTAGCGCTCGGACGCCTCACCCGACCCGACCGGAGGACCCATGTCTCGCGCTCATCGACCCGATAACACGCATGCGTCGCGGGACGGCGTCATGCGTCGCTGGGGGATCCCGGTGGGGATCGGGGTCGCTACCGCCGCGCTGATCGCCGGGGTGTTCTGGGTCCAGCAGGATCCGGCGACCCCACCCGCGCAGGGCAGCGGCGGGAGCTCGACGAGCTCCGAGCAGCCGGCGGCGGTCGAGCATCCGGACTCGGTGGCCGCCCCCGACCTCAGCTCCCAGGAGGGGCGCGACCCCGACGACCTGCTCGCCGAGGGGCCCGTCGACGCGCCGGTCGTGCTGGTCGTGTTCTCGGACTACCAGTGCCCGTTCTGTGCGAAGTGGTCCGAGGAGACCCTGCCGGAGATGCGCGAGTACGTCGAGCGCGATGAGCTGCGCATCGAGTACCGCGACGTGAACATCTACGGCGAAGATTCCGAGCGCGCGGCCCGGGCGAGCCTCGCGGCCGCGATGCAGGGCGATCACGAGCAGTACCACGCGCTGCTGTTCGAGGACGGCGAGATCCGCACCGGCCAGGAGCTCAGCGAGGAGTCGCTGGTCGAGCTGGCCGGGCAGATCGGCCTGGACACGGAGCAGTTCGCGGCCGACATGAACTCGGAGCAGGTCGCGCAGACGATCGCGGAGAACGCGCAGCAGGGCATCGATCTCGGCGCGATGTCGACCCCGGCGTTCATCATCGGCGGCACCCCGACCGCCGGCGCGCAGCCCACCGAGGTGTTCACCGAGCTGGTGGACCAGGCCCTGGCCGAGAGCGAGGGCTGAGATGGAGGTCGGTCTCCTCACCGCCTTCTTCGGCGGAGCGCTCGCCCTCCTCAGCCCGTGCGGGGCACTCCTGCTGCCGGGCTTCTTCGCCTCCACCGTGACCTCCCGGGCGGCCCTGCTCCCGCACGCCGTGGTGTTCTATCTCGGTCTGGTGGTGACGCTGGTCCCGCTCGGCGTCGGCGCCGGCGCGCTCGGAGCCCTGGTGATCGGGCACCGCACGCTGCTGATCGGCATCACCTCACTGGTGCTGGTGCTGCTCGGCGCCCTGCACGCGCTGGGTCTCGGCTTCGATCTC
>JAKDNE010000222.1 GCA_030451965.1 Brachybacterium sp.
GGCGCGGCCGGGGCGGCGGCGGGCTGCGGCGCGGGCATCGTGGTCCTTCACGGTGGTGCTGAACGAGCGCATCGTCCGGCGCCCACGACTGGCTACTCTACGGGAACCTGGGGGTGCGGCCCAAGGGTCACGGCGTGATCTGCGGGGGAGCTCGCATCGCGGGGGCGCCGTCCCACGGTGCGATGGGATGGTCCTGGGTCGCCTTCTGCGTGGGGTTGGGCACGCTCGGGGCTGCACCCTCAGCGCCAGTCGTAGTCGCCCACCACCGGCGAGTGGTCCGAGAGCCGGGTGCCGTGATGCTCCCGATCCACGGCGACCCGGAGCGCGGTGCGCGCCAAGCGGGGCGTGGCCAGGTGGTAGTCGAGGCGCCAGCCGGCATCCTTCGCGAACGACTGTCCCAGCCAGGACCACCAGGAGTACGGGCCGTCGCGGTCGGGGTGCAGGTGCCGCACCACGTCGACGAGCGTGCGCGGCGACAGCTGCTGTCCCAGCCACTCGCGCTCCTCGGGGAGGAACCCGTCGTTGTTCTGATTCCGACGCCAGGCGGCGACGTCCTGCCGGGTGTGGGCGATGTTCAGGTCGCCCATCAGCAGGAACTCCCGGCCCGCTGCTGCAGCGGCGCGACGGGTGCGGGTGAGGTAGCGGGAGAACGCCGCCATGAACCCCATCTTCCGCGCGTACCTGGCCCCGCCGTCGGGGGCCTCGCGCATCCGCTCCGCCCGCTGCAGGTGTGCGGGCAGACCGCCCTTGGGCAGGTAGAGGCACGCGATCGTGAGCGGTACGTCGGCGAGGTCGACCTCGAGATAGCGGCCCTCGGCGGCGAAGCGGCCCAGACCGCGGGAGAGCGGGACATGATCGGGGGCGACAGTGCCCCCCGTCGTCGGCCCCGGGGCGTGAGCGGGGGGCCCGCCCACGAGAGCGGTTCCGCTCCAGGTGCGGACCGCCGCCGGCGGGTGTCGGGTCAGCACCGCGACGCCGTTGCGACCGGGCAGGGTGCCGAGGTCGAGCGCGACATGATGGTCGCCGAAGGCACCATCGGGGAGCTTGTCCTGCTGGGCCCGGACCTCCTGGAGGGCGATCACGTCGGCGTCCCGCTCGGCGAGCCAGCTGCCGAACCCCCGCCGGTGCGCAGCACGGATCCCGTTGATGTTGGCGGTGGCGATGCGGAGCATGACCTGAGATTACGTGTCCGGCGTCGCCTGCCGGGACCCGCTGCGACGGGCCGTTCTGCGCGTCCTCCCGCTGACGCCGCGGGGGCGGCGGTTCAGGTCACGTTCAGCTGGCGGCGCCGCAGTCCGAGCAGCCCGATCGCCGCCGCGACCACGGCGATCGCGGTGACCACCAGGAACGGCGTCAGGGCGAACTCCTCGACCGGGATCCCCGCCAGGTGGTGCAGCGGGGACAGGCTGCGGAACCAGCTCGGCAGGTCCAGCATCTCGGCGAACATGTCCACGATGCCCATGACCGCCACGGCGATCCAGCCCAGGATCGCCATCAGGCGCGGCAACCAGCCGAACAGCGCCGTGCACAGCCCGAGCACCGCGAGCGCCGCCGGCACCACGGCGAGATGGGACAGCAGGATGTCGCCCACCATGTCCCCGTCGCCGGTCACCAGCGCCGCGGCGAGTCCGGCCCCCAGCCCGGTGACCGTCGAGAGCAGCAGGATCCCCACCGCGATGACCAGCACGTGCGCGGCGCTCCAGGAGATGCGACCGACGGGGGTGGCCAGCACCGCATCGGCCCGTCCGGAGCCTTCCTCGGTGCGCAGCGTCTGCATCGCGTACACGGCGTAGGCGGCGGCGAAGATGATCACGAACGAGCCGAGGAAGGCGGTGTAGCCCTCGAGCATCGCCTCGGTGCCGAAGACGGCGCTGAGCTCGTCGGGCATGCCGTCCGCCGCATCGAGCATGGCCTCGGTGAAGGCTCCGTCCACGACACCCAGCAGCAGGATCGCGATGCCCCAGCCCAGCAACCCGCCGCGCTGCAGCCGGGCGGCCAGGCCCACCGGACTTCCCAGCCAGGGGTGCGCCCGTGCGGTGCCGGGCCGGGTGGCGACGAAGCTGGCGCTGAAGTCCCGGCGGCGCTGCAGGGTGAAGGCGAGGGCGATGGCGAGCAGTGCCAGCGCCGCGGACAGTGCCAGCGGCGCCCAGCGGTCGTGGACGTAGGCGGCGGTCTGAGTCGCCCAGCCGAGCGGCGAGGCCCAGGACAGAGCGCTGCCGCCGACCTCCGCCATGTCGCCCAGGGCACGCAGGACGAAGGTCACGCCGAGGACGGCCCCCGCCATCCCGGCAGCGGTCCGGGAGAACTCGCTGAGCTGGGAGGTCACCGCCGCGATACCGGCGAAGACCATGCCGGTCAGGCCCGTGGCGAGCCCGATCAGCACCGATCCCGTCACGGCGTAGCCGGTGCCGATGGCGAGTCCGGCCACCAGGGCTGCCGCCGCGGCGTTCGCCAGCAGCGCCACCACCAGGGCGGCGGTCAGAGCCGTGTGCCGACCGGTGACGCTGGCGCGGATCAGCTCGGCGCGCCCGGACTGCTCCTCACCACGGGTGTGCCGAGTGATCAGGAAGATGTTCATCAGGGCCGAGAGGATGAACAGGTACGGCGCATAGCCGGCGGCGAAGAATCGCTCGTAGGTGGGAGCGTCCAACCCGAAGGCCGGGCCGGTGAACATCCGGCCCACCGGCTGCGCGAAGATCACGGTGAGGTTCCTGAGGTCCTCCTCGCGCGGCGCGAGCTGCGGCAGGGCGGCACCGATGTAGAGCACCAGCAGGCCGTGGCCGGCGATCCAGGCGGGCAGGCGGATCCGGTCCCGGCGCAGCACCAGCCGGATCAGGGCGCCGAGGCCGGCCAGCGACGAGGCGGTGCCGCGGTCGGTGCTCCTCGGTGCGGCGACGTGCGTGTGGGTCGTCCGGGCAGTCATCGGGACACCTCCTGGCGGGGAGCCGTCTCGATGCTGCTCCGCTCGGCGCCGTCGGCCGCTGCGTCGTCGACCGTCGGCCCCTCGGCCGCCGCGCCGTCGCCGTAGTGGCGCATCAGCAGCTGCTCGAGCGTCGGCGGGTGCGCCACCAGTGACCGCACCCCGAGCGGGGCTAGTGCCCGGACCACGCCGTCGACCCGGTCGCCGTCGACCTGGAAGGTGACCGCGCCGTCCTCGGTGGTGAGGTCGTGGATCCCCTCGAGCCGTGCCAGCGGCTCCGGGCCCTGATCGAGCTCGGCGACGAAGGTGGTGCGGGTCATGTGGCGCAGCTGGGAGAGGGAGCCGGTCTCGACGATCTGGCCCTGGCGGACGATGGAGAGCCGGTCGGCCAGCGCCTCCACCTGCGCGAGGATGTGGCTGGAGAGCAGCACCGTCCTCCCGGCGTCCTTCACCTCGCCGATCGCCTGCTGGAAGACCACTTCCATGAGAGGGTCCAGCCCGGCGGTCGGCTCGTCCAGCAGCAGCAGCTCGACGTCGGAGGCCAGCGCCGAGATCAGCGCCACCTTCTGCCGGTTGCCCTTGGAGTAGGTGCGCGCCTTCTTGGTGGGGTCCAGGTCGAAGCGCTCGCACAGCTCGTCACGGCGTGCCCGGTCGAGGCGGCCGCGCAGGCGGGCCAGCAGGTCGATCGCCTCCCCGCCGGTGAGAGTGGGCCACAGCTCCACGTCCCCGGGAACGTAGGCCAGGCGGCGGTGCAGCGCGACCGCGTCGTGCCACGGGTCTCCGCCCAGCAGACGGACCGTGCCGCCGTCGGCGCGCAGCAGCCCCAGCAGCACGCGCATGGTGGTGGACTTCCCGGCCCCGTTGGGGCCCAGGAAGCCGTGCACCTCGCCGGGGGCGACCTCGAGGTCGAGGCCGTCCAGGGCGCGGGTGCGGCCGAAGGTCTTGATCAGGCCCTGCGTGGAGATCACGGCAGCGGTGCTCATCGGTGTTCAGCGCTCCTCGTCGTCGAAGGGGTGGACGTGTCAGGTCTCGGGGGCGGAGGTGCTGCCCGTGCTCGCGGTGCCGTCGGGGTCCGCGGTGGGGCCCGGTGGGCCAGGCCCGCCCGGCTGCTCGGCGGCATCGGCCGACGCCAGGGGCTCCTGCGCGAGCATCTCCAGCAGGTCGTCCATGCTGTTCTCGGTCACCAGGCCCTGGGAGAACAGCTCGACGGCCGGGAGGAGGTAGTGGCGCAGGTCGTCCGTCGAGGCGCTGCCGGAGAGGAAGTCGACGCCGAGCAGGCGGGCCACGTGCTCGTGCAGCGTCAACGCGCCCAGGGACCACAGCAGCAGCAGCGCGGCGCGCTCCCGGGGGGCCCGGCTGGGCCTGATCACCCCGGAGCGCTCGCCCTCGGCCATGTACTCCACGGCGTCCGCGAGCATCTCGTCGATCAGCCGCGTCGTGTGCTCGCCGCCCTCGGTCAGCGCACGGGTGAGATAGCGCAGCAGGTGCGGCGACTCGCGCAGCTGGCGCATGGCGGGGAAGGGATCGACCGTGCCCGGACCGTCGATGACCTCGGCCTTGCGCGAGCGCACCGTGCGCGAGACGAACTCGTCGCAGGCGGCGCGCAGACCGTCCTTGGTGCCGTAGTGGTGGAGGATCAGCGCCTGGGACACCCCGGCCTCCGCCGCGATCACCTTCAGCGACGTACCGCGGAACCCGTGCTCGCCGAAGAGCCGGACCGCCGCATCGCGGATCCGCTCGATACTGCTGAGCTCGGCTTCCTCAGGAGACATCCCGGCACACCCCTCACGCGCTGACTGAATATACAGTCAGCGTAAGGTCGGCGGTGCGGTCGGTCAAGAGGGTGACGGGGTCGTGGATGTCGAGCCGCCCCAGCGTCGGTGCGCCGGGGTGGGCAGGGGCGGCCCGTCCCCTGGCCGGATCTGCGTCGACGGCGTAGGCTTCCCACCCCGCAGGCGTGATGTGCATCTCTCTCAGGAGGGCGTCATGAGCATCGAGGTCCAGCAGCCGCAGCCCTACGACATCGTGAGCGACGCGGTGATGATCGCCGGCCTCGCCGGTGGCGCTTTCGAGGCGAACTTCAACTATCGGGTGCACGAGGGGCACGACGAGGTGACGGGCCACTTCATGGCGGGCGACGGAGTCGGCGGCCACGGCCAGTTCCAGGTGACTGCGGACGTCTCCGCAGCCGCCTTCTCCCGGATCACCGCATTCGTCGAGGTCTTCCACGTCTCCGCGAAGGACGGCACCGAGCTCGACCGGCAGGTGGTGCAGGTCCTCCTGGGCAGGCTCATCGTGCCGGGCTACACCACGTACCTCGACTATGTCGTCCGTTCCGGGGACACGCTCTGGCAGATCGCGCAGACCCATTACGGCAACGGCAGCCTGTATCACCGGCTGGTCAGCGCCAACCCCGCGATCACCGATCCGAACCGGATCCGTCCCGGGGACATCATCCGGATTCCCCAGGGGGCGTAGCGCCCCGGAGCACTTCTGCGGGGTGAGTCCGGGGGTGCGCCGACGGGTCGTCAGGCCACCGGATCACCCTCGACGGGTCCCTCCGTATTCGGGCTCCAGCCCAGCGCCGGGGCGACGTGGCTCGCGAAGCTCTCCAGGATGCGCAGGTTCAGCTCGACCCCGGCCTGCGAGGGGAT
>JAKDNE010000223.1 GCA_030451965.1 Brachybacterium sp.
CTCCGTGTGGCGCACCGAGCTGCCCACGGCCGCCGCGCGCCTGGCCGAGCTGCGCCGCCGTGTCGTCGCGGCCGGGGGAGAGGCGGGAGGGGTCGTCGTCTCCACCTCCGTCTCCCTCCAGCACGTCCCCCACACCCTCGAGGCCGAGACCTCGCTGCCCGCCGAGCTCACCGCCACCCTCGCCTTCGCGGACGAGAAGATCACCGAGCTGCTCGCCCTGGCCGCCGGCGGCATCGAGGAGGGGTCCGTCGACGGCCCCCGCTCCGTGCCCCGCACCTTCGAGGGGGTGCGCGTGGGTGCCGTGCGCGAGCGGGCAGGCGCCGTCACCGACGCCGAGACCGAGCGCGCTCCGTACGAGGTGCGCGCCGAGGCGCAGCGCCGGGCGCTGGGCCTGCCGGAGCTGCCCACCACCACCATCGGCTCCTTCCCGCAGGTCGATCAGGTGCGCACCGCTCGTGCCGCCCACCGCCGTGGCGCGCTGGACGACGCCGGCTACGTGACGGCGATGCAGGACGAGATCGCGCGGGTGATCGCGCTGCAGGAGGAGCTGGGCCTGGACGTTCTGGTGCACGGCGAGCCCGAGCGCAACGACATGGTCCAGTACTTCGCCGAGCACCTCGAGGGCTTCGCCACCACCGAGCACGGTTGGGTGCAGTCCTACGGCTCCCGCTGCACCCGGCCTTCGATCCTGTTCGGTGACGTGCACCGTTCCGCCCCGATCACCGTGGATTGGGCGACCTTTGCCCAGTCGCTCACCCCGCATCCCGTCAAGGGCATGCTCACCGGGCCGGTCACCATCCTCGCCTGGTCCTTCGTGCGCGACGACCAGCCGCTCGGGGACACCGCCGCGCAGGTGGGCCTGGCGCTGCGCGATGAGGTGGCCGACCTCGAGGCCGCCGGCCTCCGCATCGTGCAGGTCGACGAACCCGCGCTGCGGGAGCTGCTGCCCCTGCGGGAGGCCCACCATCAGGACTACCTCGACTGGTCGGTGCGCTCCTTCCGCCTCGCGACCTCGGGCGCGGCGGCGGCCACGCAGATCCACACCCACCTCTGCTACAGCGAGTTCAGCGTGGTGGTGGACGCCATCGATGCCCTGGGCGCGGACGTCACCTCGATCGAATCCGCCCGCTCCCGCGGAGAGCTCCTCGAGAACCTCGAGCCCGGAGCCTTCCCGCGCGGCATCGGCCCCGGCGTGTGGGACATCCACTCCCCGCGCGTGCCCGGCGCCGAGGAGGTCGCCGAACAGCTGCGCCGTGCCCGCGCCGTGGTCGGCCCGGAGCGGCTGTGGGTGAACCCCGACTGCGGCCTGAAGACGCGTGGATATGCCGAGACCGAGGCGAGCCTGCGCCACCTCGTCCAGGCGGTCAGGAGCCTGCGCGCCGAGGCGGTGGTGCCGGTGGGCGCCTGAGGCGCCGCGGGCGAGGGGTGCGCCCGCGGACCACCACCCCCTTTCCCTTTCCGGGCAAATCGGACATAATGACTCTCATGCGTGGGATTATTCTGGCCGGTGGCACGGGGTCGCGACTGCACCCGTTGACGATCGGCGTCTCCAAACAGCTGATGCCGGTTCACGACAAACCGATGATCTACTACCCGCTGAGCACATTGCTGCTCGCCGGGATCCGGGAAATCCTGATCATCACGACTCCGGAGGACCAGGCGGCCTTCCGCAGGGTGCTGGGCGACGGTGAACGCTTCGGCATCGATCTGCAGTACGCGGTGCAGCCGTCACCGGACGGGCTGGCGCAGGCCTTCACCATCGGCGAGGAGTTCCTCGACGGCGGCTCGGCCGCGCTGGTCCTCGGCGACAACCTGTTCTACGGGCAGGGGATGGGCGCGCAGCTGCGGCGCCACCAGGAGCTGGAGGGCGCGGCGGTGTTCGGCTACTGGGTCAACGATCCCCGGGCCTACGGCGTGGTGGAGATGGGTCCGGACGGCCGAGCCATCTCCCTGGAGGAGAAACCGGCGCATCCCCGTTCGAACCTCGCGGTGCCCGGGCTGTACTTCTACGACGAGACGGTGGTGGAGCGGGCCAAGGCCCTCACCCCGTCGGCACGCGGGGAGCTCGAGATCACCGACCTGAACCGCAGCTACCTCGAGGACGGTTCCCTGCAGGTCGAGGTGCTCACCCGGGGGACGGCATGGCTGGACACCGGGACCTTCGAGGACCTCGCCGCAGCGGGGGACTTCATCCGCACCGTCCAGCAGCGGCAGGGACTGTCCATCGGCGCCCCCGAGGAGGTGGCCTGGAGGATGGGCTACCTCAGCGACGAGGAACTGCGCGAGCGGGCACTGCCGCTGGTGAAGTCCGGATACGGCCGCTACCTGCTCGACGCCCTCGAGCGGGAGCTCGCCGACCGCCCCCTCCAGCTCAGCCCGTCGGCGGCGGCACTGCGAGCGTCGGCATGAGCGCCCGTCATCTCCTGGTCACCGGTGGTGCCGGATTCATCGGCTCCGCCTTCGTCCACCACGTCATCGAGCGCACCGAGGACACGGTCACGGTGCTGGACAAGCTCACCTATGCCGGACATCGCGCCTCGCTCGAGGACCTGCCGGCCTCCCGGGTGCGTCTGGTGGTGGGCGATGTGGCCGACGCCGCGGTGGTGGATCCGCTGGTCGCCGGCGCCGATGCGGTGGTGCACTTCGCGGCGGAGTCCCACAACGACAACTCGCTGCATGATCCGGGCCCGTTCCTGCAGTCCAACCTCATCGGCACCTTCACCCTGCTGGAGGCGGTGCGGCGGCACGGGACGCGGTTCCACCACATCTCGACCGACGAGGTCTACGGCGATCTCGCGCTGGATACGCCGGAGCGGTTCACCGAGTTCACCCCGTACAACCCCTCCAGCCCCTACTCGGCCACGAAGGCCGGCAGTGATCTGCTGGTGCGGGCGTGGGTGCGGTCCTTCGGCGTCCAGGCGACGATCTCGAACTGCTCGAACAACTACGGCCCGCGTCAGCACGTGGAGAAGTTCATCCCACGGCAGATCACGAACCTGATCGACGGGATCCGGCCCCGCCTCTACGGGGCGGGACTGAACGTGCGCGACTGGATCCATGCCGAGGACCACTCCAGCGCCGTGCTGCGGATCCTGGAGGCCGGGGAGATCGGACGCACCTATCTGATCGGCGCCGACGGGGAGAAGAACAACAAGCAGGTCGTGGAGCTGATCCTGGCCATGATGGGCCGGGACCGGGACGACTACGACCACGTCACCGATCGCCCCGGGCACGATCTGCGCTACGCGATCGACGCCGCGCCCCTGCGCGATGAGCTGCAGTGGTCGCCGCGATTCAGGGATTTCGAGGCGGGACTGGCTGCGACGATCCTGTGGTACCGGGAGAATGAGGACTGGTGGCGCCCGCAGAAGGCCGCCACCGAGGCGAAGTACCAGGCCGTCGGGCAGTGACCGCGCAGGCGGTCCGCTGCCGCCGCGTGATCGAGAGGACCCCATGACCGAGCTCGCCGTCCACCCCACGCCCATTCCCGGGCTGCTGGTGATCGACCTGCCCGTGCACGGGGATGCGCGGGGGTGGTTCAAGGAGAACTGGCAGCGGGAGAAGATGGTCGCCGCAGGGTTGCCGGACCTCGGGCCGGTGCAGAACAACATCTCCTTCAACCAGGCTGTGGGTGTGACCCGCGGGATCCATGCCGAACCCTGGGACAAGTTCATCTCCGTCGCCACCGGGCGCGTGTTCGGTGCCTGGGTGGATCTGCGTGAGGGCCCCAGCTTCGGGGCGACCTATTGGCACGAGATCGGCCCGGACGTGGCGATCTTCGTACCGCGCGGCGTGGGCAACGCCTTCCAGACCCTCGAGGCACCGGCCGCCTACACCTATCTCGTCACCGCTCACTGGTCCGAGGCGGCGCAGGCGCAGTACACCTTCCTGCACCTGGCCGACGAGTCCGCCGCGATCCCCTGGCCGATCCCGCTGGCGGACGCGGAGCTCTCGGCCAAGGATCAGCGTCACCCGCGCCTGGCCGAGGTCGTGCCCGTCCCGCCGCGGCGCACCCTGGTGATCGGTGGGAACGGTCAGCTCGGCCGTGCCCTGTCCACGCTCTGGCAGGACCGCACCGATGTCGATGTCATCGTCCGGGACCGACTGGACCTCGCCGATCCCGCGAGCCTGGACGCCTTCGACTTCTCGCCCTACGCGGTGATCGTCAACGCGGCCGCCTTCACCGCGGTCGACGCGGCGGAATCCGTCGACGGACGGCGAGGGGCATGGGCTGCGAACGTCACCGGTGTCGGACGCCTGGTCGCGGCCGCCCGCTCCCATCATGCGACCCTCGTCCACGTCTCCAGCGACTACGTCTTCGACGGCACGCGGGACATGCACGGCGAGGACGAACCACCCAGCCCTCTCGGGGTCTATGGGCAGACCAAGGCCGCCGGCGATCAGCTCGTCGCGACGCTCCCGAACCACTACATCGTCCGCACCAGCTGGGTCATCGGCGAGGGCGGGAACTTCGTCGCCACCATGGCGGGCCTCGCCCAGCGGGGCATCGACCCGGCCGTGGTCGATGACCAGATCGGCCGCCTCGCCTTCACCGACGATCTCGCCGCCGCGATCGACCACCTGCTCATGCGTCGCCCCGCCGCCGGGGTCTTCAACGTCACCAGCGACGGGGAACCGGCCAGCTGGGCACGCATCGCCGCCGAGGTCTTCGCCCTGACCGGGCACGACCCCGCCCGCGTGCGCCCCGTGAGCACAGCCGAGTACTACGCCGGCAAGGACGGCATCGCACCCCGCCCGGCGCACTCGACCCTGGACCTGTCGAAGATCCGCGCCACCGGTTTCACCCCGCGCGAGCAGCTCGCCGCGCTGCGGGAGCATCTGCGAACGGGCGGGCCGTCCTGATACCGCGCCCCCGCACCAGGGCGAACAGCGCGCACGGGCCGCCCACCCTCTGTGCCACCCTGAGCCCATGACCCTCCCCGCCGACAGCCACGTGCACAGCGAGTTCTCCTGGGACACCGGCGGTCCGGACAGCCCTGCCCGCGGCACCATGGAGGCCACCTGTGCCCGCGCCGTGCGCATCGGGCTGCCGGCGCTGTTCTTCACCGAGCACCTCGATCTCGAGGACGCCTGGTTCACCGACCCCGAGGACTTCGGCGACCACGAGCGGCACCTGGTGGGAGAGGACGGCATGGTGACCGTGCCCCGCTTCGACGCCGACGGCTACTTCGAGAGCATCGAGCGCTGCCGTGCCGCGTTCCCGTTCCTGCGGATCGGCACCGGGCTCGAGGTGGGCCAGCCCCACCTCCGCCTCGAGGCCGCCGCGACCGAGCTGGACCTGACTCGATTCGACCGGATCCTCGGCTCGCTGCACACCCTCGAGTTCGAGGGCCGACGGGTCGAGCCCAGCACCCTGTACCGCCGACTCCCCGCGGAGGAGGTGGTGCGACGCTACCTCGCCGAGATCCCCGACCTGGTGGCCGGTGACGAGCCCTTCGAGATCGTCACCCACCTCGACTATGCGCTGCGCTACTGGCCCGAGGAGGAGGTGGGGCCGTTCGACCCGCGCAGCCTCGAACAGGAGCTGCGCGGT
>JAKDNE010000224.1 GCA_030451965.1 Brachybacterium sp.
GCCATGCCGCCGGACGCCCCTGCCGACCCCCTCCCCGCCGATCCCGGTGACGGCCTCCGATCACGCCGCACCCGGCGCGAGACCGAGCGCTTCCCGAGCGCCCCGCAACTGCCGGGCAGCTCCTCGGGTGGGGTCTTCCGGGTGGCCGTGGCGCTCATCGTCGCCCTCCTCATCGCCGCCGGGTTCTGGCCGGCGCAGATGGGTTCTGCCGCCGGCGCGGCGATGCGCTGGGTGACCGCCATCGGCGGCTGGTCGCTGCTGCTGATCCCGCTGTCCCTGATCGGACTGCTCCTGGTGCTGGCCTGCACCCGCTTCGGCGCCATCCGCCTCGGCCCTGATGATTCGCGGCCCGAGTACCCCACCTTCGCCTGGATCGCGATGCTGCTGGGCGCGGTGATGGGCATCGGGCTGGTCACCTACGGCGTGGCCGAGCCGGTGGCCCACCTGGTCACTCCGCCGCACGGTCTCACCGAGCCCGGCAGCGGGGACGCGGTGGTCGATGCCCTGCGCTTCACGTTCCTGGACTGGGGTCTGCACGCCTGGGCGGTGTTCGCCACCTTCGGCCTGGCGATCGGCTACTCCACCCACCGACTCGGGAACAAGGGGCTGGTCTCGCCGATCCTGCGGCCGCTGATCGGTGCTCACGCCGACGGCCTGGTGGGCAAGGCGATCGACGTGCTGGTCATCCTCTCCACGCTGTTCGGCACCACGACCTCGCTGGGGCTCGGAGCCGCCCAGATCAGCCAGGGGCTGAGCCGGATGACCGGCCTCGACCTCACCGCCACCGGTGTGCAGCTCATCGTCATCGCGCTGGTCACTGTGCTGTTCACCGCCTCGGCGATGAGCGGGATCGGGCGCGGGATCCGCTACCTGAGTCAGACCACGATGGTGATCGCCGCAGCCCTGCTGCTGTTCGTCCTGGCCACCGGCCCCACCAGCTGGCTGATCAACCTCTTCCTCCGCTCGCTCGGCGGGTACGCCGGCGGTTTCCTCGAGATCAGCCTGATGCTGCCCACGGACAGTGCGGATTTGGAATGGATGCAGGGCTGGACCTACTTCATGATGGCCTGGTGGATCTCCTGGGGCGCTTTCGTCGGGATCTTCCTGGCCCGCATCTCGCGCGGTCGGACCATCCGGCAGTTCGTGCTGGTCGTGCTCGGCGTGCCGAGCCTGATCTTCTCCGCCTGGTTCACCGTGTTCGGCGGCTCGGCGATGTTCATGGATCTCGAGCGCGACGCCGGGATCGGCGAGGCCGCGAGCGAGAACGTCAATACTGCCTTCTTCGCCCTGCTCGATCAGCTGCCGCTGACCGGACTCACCTCGACGGTGGCAGTGGCCCTGGTGGTCATGTACTTCGTGACCAGCGCGGACTCGAACACCTATGTGCTCTCGGTGATCTCCTCCGATGGGCGCATGAACCCCAGTCGCCCGCTGATGGGCGTGTGGGGTCTGCTCACCGGCGCGACGGCCGCCGTGCTGCTCTACGCCGGTGGTCTGGAGGCGCTGCAGACGGCCGTGATGCTCTCGGCGGCACCGTTCATCTTCGTCATCCTCGCGCTGGCGATCTCGCTGGTGATGATGCTGCGTCGCGATCCGTTGATCCGGGAACGAACGACGGCGCGCCGGTCCGTCCCCGCCGCGGAGGGGACCGGCGCGACCAGCGAGGCCGACACGGCCCCGCAGCCCAGCCTGGAGCGGTGAGCATCCAGGACTGAGCAGCGTCCGGCTCGACCCGAGCACTGCTCTGCACAGAAAGAGGCACGCGCCACCCGAATCGGGTGGCGCGTGCCTCTGCGCGGAGCGATCACATGCCGTCCGCCGTCGAGCGCTCAGGCGCCGGCGGGCTCGGTGGTCTCCGCCGGGCGCGAGCCCAGCTCGGAGTCCAGGCGCAGCAGTCCCGCACCGTCGTCACCGATCAGCTTCACGCGGCCGATGATCTCCGAGACGGTCGCCTCCTCCTCGATCTGCTCGTTCACGAACCAGTTCAGCAGCGGACGGGAGTCGTAGTCGCCCTCCTTGTCGGCGCTGCGGTACAGCTCGCGGATCGACTCGGAGACCATCTCCTCGTGGGAGAGCGCCGCCTCGAAGATCTCCAGCACCGAGAGGCCGGGCTTCACGCCGGGAGCCTCGATGGCGCCGATCGTGGCGTGGTTGCCGCGGTCGGAGGTGTGCTGGATGAACTTGTTGGCATGGACGATCTCCTCGTCGGCCTGGTGGCGGAGCCATCCGGCGATGCCGGGGAGGTCCTGCTCATCGGCCTCGATGGCCAGCTGGCGGTAGGTGATCGACGCGGCGAACTCGAGCGTGATCTGCTCCTGGAACTTCTTCTCAAGGTCATTGCTCATCTTCATGCCCTCGACGATAGTCCTCTCCGGCGCCCTTGTCACGTATGGAAAGGCTCGCCTGACCTGCGAGGATACGCTTTGGAGAGGCTTGCCTGATCCGCTGGCGGGGCTGGTCGGGCCCGGATCATCCGCCTCGCGCCGATCAGCTCGCGTTCTCGACCTCGACCTCCAATCCGGAGTCGGCGGGGCCGACGGTGACCAGCCAGACGTGCTCGACACCCTCGTCTGCATAGGCGATACATTCGGCGTCGTAGTCGCCGGCCCCGGTGTCCACACCGTCACCGCACTCGACCT
Source organism: Brachybacterium sp. (assembly GCA_030451965.1). Lineage (GTDB taxonomy): Bacteria > Actinomycetota > Actinomycetes > Actinomycetales > Dermabacteraceae > Brachybacterium. The sequence continues at coordinate 2,640 of JAKDNE010000224.1, forward strand.
CCAGGCTCATCTCCTCGGGGCCACGGGACTCGGCCTCCTCCTCGAGCAGGTCGGCGAGTTCGTCGGCGTCGAGTGTCTTGGCGTCATGGCCGAAACCCCAGGTGCCCTCGAAGAGGTTCTCGCCCCCCGGCTCGCCCTCCGCATCGTCGCCATCATCGCTGTCGCTGTCTTCGGCGGGCGACTCCTCCTCGGTGGTCTCTGCTCCGTCATCCGCTGCGGTGGTCTGCTCGGCGAGATCGGTGTCGGGATCCGCGCTGGGCTCCTCGGTTCCGGTGGTACCGCATCCGGCGAGGAGCGCCGTGGCGAAGGCGGCACCCGCCAGGGCGGGGAGCAGCCCCCGGCCTCCGCGGCCGCTCACCCAGCGGTGATGCGTGAGCGACCTGCTGTCCGGTCTGTGGTCAGTCATTCGAGTTCCCCTTCCCGGGCGCTCGGCCCGGCCCCCGCCGCCCCTGGGGACGACGCTGTCTCCGGTGTCGGAGCACAGGATTCCAGTGTGGGGTGGATCACCTCTGGGGTCCAGTGGGTCGCGACGTCTGTCGCGCCGATCCCCGGTCCGGTTGACTGGGTCCCGACGGTGTCGCCCGCCCCAGCCTCGAGGAGAGCCATGACCCAGCATTCCCGCCCGTCCGCTCCGCAGCGTCCCGCCATCGTCGGACACCGCGGCGCCTCCGCCCACGCGCCGGAGAACACGCTCGCCGCCTTCCGCCGGGCCCTCGAGGACGGGGCTCAGCTGCTGGAGTGCGATGTGCACCTGAGCGCCGACGGCGAGGTGGTGGTGATGCATGACGAGACCATCGATCGCACCGCTGCGGAGGACTCCCCGCTGCGCACCGGGGCGATCGGCGACCTCGCCCGGGCCGAGCTCGACACGGTGCTGCTGGCGGACGGGGAGCGCGTCCCCTCGCTGGCCGAACTGCTCGAGATGACCACGGCCCCGGTGTTCATCGAGGTCAAGGTCGCCGCCGCCGCGAAGGCCGTCGCCGAGCTGCTGCGGAGGCTGCCTGCCGGCACCCCGGCGGCCGACTCCACGGTCATCTCCTTCCATGCCGAGGCGCTCGCCGAGATCCGCCGCGCCACCGACACCCCGGTCTCCTACCTGGTCGAGCAGATCGATGAACAGGCGATCGCCACCGCCCGCGAGCTCGGGGCGGCAGGGATGGGCCCCTCGATCGACGGACTCAGCCTGCGCGCGGCCCAGGCCGTGCACGAGGCCGGGATGACGGTGAACCCCTGGACGGTCGATACCGCCGCACAGCTCGAGGTGGCACTCGCCTGCGCCGTCGACACGCTCACCACCGACGACCCCGCCTGGCTGCAGCGCGAACTGGACGTGCGCCTGGGGTGACGGCGTCCCGCGGCACGTCCGTCGCGAACCCTCGCGACGCGGACGCCGGTGCCGCTGCGACGATCCGCTATGTCAAGAACCTTTGACATTTGCTGTCAAGGGCCCTTGACTTCAATGTCAAGCCACCCTTACATTTGGGGTATGAGCACCACACCACGCCGCTCGGCCGCTCCCACCCCCGCCGATCGTTCCGCCGCTGTTCAGACCCCTGAACAGGCGGGTCCCGGCATGGCCCAGGCTCCGCTCCCGCGGGTGATCGGCGTCCTCGCCGTCCGCCCTGTGCTCATCCTCCTGCTCGGCGTCGGCCTGCTGGCCGCGAACCTCTCGCTCCTGCACGCCAACGCGCTCGTCGTCCTGGTCGACCTCGCGGCGCTGGGCGTGGTGGCCCTCGCGATGCGCGCCGAGGGTCGGCGGCTCCGGGACCTCTTCGGCCCCTTCCTCCGGATCGACCTCGCCTGGGGTGCGCTGCTCCTGGTGATCCTCGTCGTCGGCTTCCTGGCGGCGAACTTCGCAGCGAATCTGCTGGTGTACGGCGGGGCTCCGCCGGTGTCGACGGATGCCGTGCCCTCGGTGCCGCTGTGGGTGGGCCTGGTCGCGGTCCTCGTCGCTCCGCTCAGCATCGCGCTCAGTGAGGAGGCCGTCTATCGCGGCTACGCCCAGCCCCGCCTGCAGGTCCGGTTCGGACGTCTCGGCGCCCTGGTCGCCGTCGCCCTCGTCTTCGGCATCCAGCACATCGGATTCGCCCTCACCTCGGGGCCCGACATCGCCGCGAAGGTGCTCACCACGTTCTTCGCGGGCCTGATCCTCGGCGGCCTCTGGCTCTGGATGCGCCGCCTGATGCCGATCGTGCTCGCCCACTGGGGGTTGGATCTGCTGCTGCTGGGCCTGCCCACCCTCGCCCTCGCGCTGCTCTGAGAAACCCTGCCCCATCTCGCTTCCCCCGACGTCTGGAGTCCGCCATGACCAATACCCCGCGAACCCGCGCCAACCGAGCCTTCGCCCTCCGCTTCACCGTGGGTCTGGTCTTCTACGGCATCGCGCTCGGCCTCGCCGGCGCCGCCGAGGGAACCTCCTTCCCGGCCTGGATCCCGGCCCTGCTGGTGCTGCCCGCCGTGGCCCTCATGGCGTGGGCGAACATCGAGATGTACCGCAGCGGCGACGAGTTCCAGCGCCGCAAGGTCGCCGAGGCGGTGATGTTCGCTTTCGTGGTCTCCACCGCCCTCATCCTCGCCGTCGGCGTCCTGCAGAACTTCCTGCTCCCCGAGATGAACTGGATCTTCGCCTTCTCGATCCTGATGCTCTCCTGGCTCGTCGGCACCCTCGTCTCCGCCGTCCGCTACCGCTGAAAGGGGCGACGATGCGCAACGACCTCAAGGCCCGACGCGCCGAGCGCCGCTGGTCCCAGGCGGAGCTCGGCACGGCCCTCGGAGTCTCCCGCCAGACCGTGATCGCGCTCGAGAACGACAAGTACGATCCGTCCCTCCCGCTCGCCTTCAAGATCGCCGCCCTCTTCGAGTGCCCGATCGAGGAGATCTTCACGCCGGACGAGGAGGGGCCCACC
>JAKDNE010000225.1 GCA_030451965.1 Brachybacterium sp.
GGCATCGTCGCCGGCATCGGCGCCTGCGCCCCCAGCGATGACGGCGGCGGCGGCGCCGGTTCCGGCGGGGACGGCCCCGCCGGCGAGGAGAACCCGGACGGTCACATCAGTGCCGCCATCGGGTACGAGCTCGGCACCAACGGCTACGACCCGATGACCACCACGGCTGCGCTGACCATCGCCGTCAACTGGCACACCCTGGAGGGCCTCACGGAGCTCGACCCCGTGAGCCGCGAGGCCTACGCGGCACTGGCCTCCGAGCTGCCCTCGGCGGACGGCACCAGCGTCGACGTCACCCTGCGGGACGGTGCGGTGTTCCACGACGGCTCCCCGGTCACCGCCGAGGACGTCGTGTTCTCCTTCGAGCGCGTCCAGGACCCGGCCAACGCCTCGCTGTACGCCCAGTTCATCCCCTTCATCGAGTCGGTCGAGGCGCAGGACGACACCACCGTCACCTTCACGCTGGCCCATCCCACCGGCGTCTTCGCCGAACGTCTCTCGACGGTGAAGATCGTCCCCAAGGCGGCGGTGGAGGCCGACCCGGACGCCTTCGATTCGAACCCGGTGGGCTCCGGCCCCTGGAGGATGACCGACAACTCCGCTGCCTCGAAGATCGTCGAGTTCGAGCGGAACGACGACTACACGGGCCCATTGCCCGCCCGCGCGGCGACCATGAGCTGGCAGGTGATCCCCGACCCCTCGACCCGCACCAATGCGCTGCAGTCCGAGACGGTCCAGGCCATCGATTCGGTCCCCTACCTGTCGATCGACCAGCTGTCGGCGACCAACAGCGTCGAGTCCGTCGGCGGCTTCGGTCTGCTGTTCGCGATGTTCAACAACAGCGAGGACAACCCCTTCAACGACCTGAAGAACCGTCAGGCCTTCCTCTACGCGATCGATATGGACAAGGTCATCGCGACCGGTCTGTCCGACCAGGCGGAGCCGGCCAGCTGCTTCGTGCAGAAGGACCACCCGAACTACCAGGAGGCCTCGACGGTCTACTCGCTGGATCTGGAGAAGGCGAAGTCCCTCTTCGCCGAGACGGGGCTGACCTCGTTCCGGATGCTGTGCACCGACCACGACTGGGTGGCCCAGTGCACCCCGATCATCCAGGAGTCCCTGGTGGCGGCCGGCGTGGACGTGCAGTTCGAGCAGAAGCAGTCTGCGGACGTCTACACCACGATCGACGGCGACCCCGACGCCTTCGACGTCGTGCTCGCGCCCGGTGATCCCTCGGTCTTCGGCAACGACCCCGACCTGCTCATGCGCTGGTGGTACGGCGGCGACGTCTGGACCGACAACCGGATGCACTGGAAGGGCCAGCCCGCCTACGACGAGACGCAGACCCTCCTGGATCAGGGTCTGGAGGCCGCAGACCCCGACGAGCAGCAGCAGATCTGGGGCGAGCTGTTCGACCTGCTCTCCGACGAGGTGCCGCTGTACCCCCTGTTCCATCGCAAGGCCCCGACCGGCTGGGACGACACGACGCTGGTGGACTTCCAGCCGATCTCCCTGACCGGGCTCAGCTTCATCGACGTCGCCTCGACCTACGCCCGCTGCGCCGCGGCGTCGGAGTCGGCCGCCGCGGCCTACCCCGACGCCCGTCCGCCTGCTCCCACCCACCGCGCCGCCACGGAGGACCCCGTGAACCAACTCGTCCGACTGATCGGGCGGAGACTGCTCGCACTGCCCTTGATGATCCTCGGCGTCACGCTGCTGGTCTTCGTGATCATGTCTTTCTCCCCCGCAGATCCTGCACGACTCGCCCTCGGCGAGGCCGCCTCACCGCAGGCCCTCGAGAACTACCGCGAGGCCAACGGGCTCAACGACCCGATCTGGCTGCGCTACTTCACGTTCCTGGCCGGTATGGTCCGCGGCGACCTGGGCACCAGCAGCGGCGACGTCCCGGTGACCGAGCTCGTCGCACGGGCCTTCCCGATCACCCTGCAGCTGACCTTCCTCGGCCTCGCGATCGCGATCGTCCTCTCGGCGATCCTCGGCGTGCTGGGCGCCCTGTTCCGCGACCGCTGGGTGGACCAGGCGATCCGTGTGCTCACGATCGCCTCGCTGGCGACCCCGTCCTTCTGGCTCGCGATCCTCCTGATCCAGTGGCTCGGTGACATCCCCGGCGGGTGGGGCATATTCCCGGCGCTGGTGACGCGATGGGTGGGTGTCTTCGACGATCCCGCCACCTATCTGCGCAACGTAGCCCTGCCGGCCTTCGCGCTGGGGCTCCCGGTAGCCGGCTCCCTGACTCGCGTGGTCCGCACCGCGATGGTCGAGGAGCTCGACCGCGACTACGTGCGCACCGCCGTCGGCGCCGGGATCCCGTACCCCGTGGTCGTCGGCCGCAACGTGCTGCGCAATGCCCTCATCACCCCGATCACCGTCCTCGGCCTCCGGGTCGGCTACCTCATGGGCGGCGCGGTGATCATCGAGATCATCTTCAACATCCAGGCCATGGGGCAGCTCATCCTCGACGGCGTGGTCCGCAACGACGTGTACCTCGTCCAGGGCGTGACCCTCGTGGTCGCCATCGCCTTCATCGTCGTGAACATCATCGTCGACATGCTGTACGTCATCGTCAATCCTCGGATCAGGAGCATCTGACATGCGACCCCACCTCGGATCTCGGCTCCGGTCGGTCAGCGGCTCGGCGCCGGCCCCCTTCCGCTCGCTGCCTCTGCCCAGTCGCATCTCGGTCATCTTCCTGGCCCTGCTCGGACTGGTGGCGGTCTTCGCCCCGTGGGTCAGCCAGTACGGGCCCCTCACCACCGGCACCCCCGTTCAGGCCCCCGGTGCGGAGCACTGGATGGGCACGGACGCGATCGGTCGGGACATCTTCTCCCGGGTCACCCACGGCGCCCGCTCCTCCCTGCTGATCGGGCTGGCCGCCACCGGGGCCGCCCTCGTGGTGGCCGCGGTGGTCGGATCGATCGCCGCGACCGGCGCGAAGTGGCTCTCCGAGATCGTGATGCGGGTGATGGACGTGGTGATGTCCTTCCCGGGGATCGCGCTCGCCGCGGTGTTCGTGGCGGTGTTCGGCACCTCGCTGCCGGTGCTGATCTTCGCCATCGGCTTCCTCTACGTGCCCCAGCTGGCCCGCGTGGTGCGCGCCAACGTGCTCTCCCAGTTCGGGGAGGACTACGTCGCCGCCTCCCAGGTGATGGGCGCCTCGACGCCGTGGATCCTGTTCAAGCACGTGGCCCGCAACTGCATCGCGCCGATCATGGTGTTCGCGACGGTGCTGGTCGCGGACGCGATCGTGCTCGAGGCCTCCCTGTCCTTCATCAACGCGGGCGTCCAGCCCCCGAGCCCGTCGTGGGGGAACATCCTCGCCAACGGCAAGCAGCTGCTGCTGTCGGGCTACTGGTGGCCGACCTTCTTCCCCGGTCTGATGATCCTGCTGACCACCCTCGCGCTGAACATCCTCTCCGAGGGTCTGACCGACGCGATGGCGAGCCCCCGGGTGAAGGCCGACGTCGAGACCGAGGACGCCACCTCGGCCGCGGACGAGCGCGAGTCCGGTGACGGCGCGCCGACGCCGCAGGAGCTCGCGGCGACCCCGGACGTGCTCGGGACGATCGACGAGGAGACAGCGCAGCGTCTGCTGCGACAGTCCCTGTCCGGCCTGCGCGCCGCCGAGCTCTCCCGCCCCGAGCGGGCGGCGACCGACGATTCCGCAGAGCCCCTGCTCTCGGTCCAGGACCTGCGGGTCGCCTTCCCCGGAGCGCACGAGGACGTCGACATCCTCGACGGGATCTCCTTCGAGGTCCGTCCCGGCGAGACGATGGGCCTGGTCGGCGAGTCCGGCTCCGGCAAGTCCGTGGCCAGCCTCGCGATCATGGGCCTGCTGCCCCGCACGGCACGGATCAGCGGCTCGATCATGCTCGGCAGCACCGATCTGCTCACGCTCCCGCCCAAGCGGCGCAACGCCCTGCGCGGGCACGAGATCGCCATGATCTACCAGGACGCCCTCAGCTCGCTGAACCCCTCGATGCTGATCCGCTCGCAGATGGCGCAGCTGACCAGCCGCGGCGGCACCCGCAGCGCCGAGGAGCTGCTCGAGCTGGTGGGCCTGGACCCCTCGCGGACGCTCTCCTCGTACCCGCACGAACTCTCGGGCGGGCAGCGTCAGCGGGTGCTGATCGCGATGGCCCTGACCCGCGACCCGAAGCTGGTGATCGCCGATGAGCCCACCACCGCCCTGGACGTCACCGTGCAGAAGCAGGTCGTGGACCTGCTGAATCGGCTGCGGGAGGAGCTCGGCTTCGCGATGGTGTTCGTCAGCCACGATCTCGCGCTGGTGTCCCAGCTCGCCGACCGGATCACCGTGATGTATGCGGGCCAGGTCATGGAGCAGGCCACCACCCATGAGCTGCTCATCGATCCCCGCCACGAGTACACCCGCGGCCTGCTGGGCTCGGTGCTGTCGATCGAGGCCGGGGCCGAGCGCCTCCACCAGGTCTCCGGCACCGTGCCCTCCCCGAAGGACTTCGCCCGCGGTGACCGCTTCGCCCCGCGCTCGCTGGACCCGGCGGCCGATCCGACCGCGCGCCCGCGACTGCTCGATGTCGGCGTCCCGGGCCACCGCGTCTCCTCCACCGGCACCGTTCCCGCCCCCCTCGAAGGAGGATCGCGATGACCACCTCGCCCGCACAACCGCCCTCGGACCCCCTGGGCGCCGACCGGCCGCCGACCCTCGAGCTGCAGGACGTGCACGTGGTCCACCGCCTGCGCAGCGGCAGCGTGCTGCATCCGGACACCATCCGGGCCGTCGACGGCGTGAGCGTCTCCGTCCGTCGCGGGGAGGTGCTGGGAGTGGTCGGGGAGTCCGGCTCCGGCAAGTCCACCCTCGCCCGGGTGATGACGGGTCTGCAGCCCGTCACCAGTGGGAGCGTGCTGTTCGACGGCACGCCCATGCGCGGCGGACGGTCCGCCCGCAAGGCGCTGGGACGGACCGTCTCGGTGGTCTTCCAGGACCCGTCCACCGCCCTGAACCCGCGCCTGTCGGTGCGGGAGACCCTGCTGGACCCGCTGCGTGTGCATGGCATCGGCAGTGAGCGGGAGCGCCTGGCCCGGGTGAAGGATCTGCTGCACCTGGTGGGTCTGCCCCAGTCGGTGATCGCCGTCCTGCCGCGGCAGCTCTCGGGCGGTCAGCGCCAGCGAGTCGCGATCGCCCGCGCCCTGGCGCTGGAGCCGCAGATCATCGTCGCCGACGAACCGACCAGCGCTCTCGACGTATCGGTCCGCGCCCAGGTGCTGAACCTGCTCACAGACCTCAAGCGCGAGCTGGGGCTGGGGCTGGTCTTCATCTCCCACGACATCAGCACCGTCCGCTTCATCTCGGATTCGATCATCGTCATGAACCACGGCCGCGTCGTGGAGCGCGGCACCGCAGCCGAGGTCTTCACCGAGGCGCAGGACGAGTACACCCGCACGCTGCTGGCCGCCGCGCCGGCGCTGCTCTGAGCACACCGGCCCACCAGTCCGCAGACCCCACCCCCTCTTCAAGGAGCATCACC
>JAKDNE010000009.1 GCA_030451965.1 Brachybacterium sp.
CCGGGGGTGATTTCGCTCTCGCAATGCACAGAAAGAGCGGAACGGCAGCGGGAGAAGCGGGTGGGCCGACCCCTCGGTGCCCGCCCGCGGCTCGACAGCCCGACATGCGTAGGAACGACCCGTGCCGGACGATGACCACGAGGCCGATCCGTCCACACACACTTGCCCAAACGTGAGAACCTTGCCAGAGTGATCCAAGACACAGTGCGATCGGATGGGGAGTGACACCGATGGTGGTCCGCACACCGGCACGTCGCCGGTCCTCGATACGGGGCAGCTCTGTGCTCCTGCATGCGGTCATGGCTGTGGCCGGGATCGTCATGGTGCTGTTCCTGCTGGCCCATATGTACGGGAACCTCAAGGTCTTCTCCGGTGCGGCGGCGTTCGATGACTATGCCGCCCACCTGCGCACGCTGGGAGAACCGATCCTGCCTCATGGCGGGGCGCTGTGGATCCTCCGAATCGTGCTGCTGGCCAGCGTGCTCGTCCACGTGGTGGCGGCGTTCATGCTCTGGCACCGCATGCGTGCCGCGACGACCGGCCGGGGCGGCCGCCGCTACGCGACGAAGAAGTCTCCCCGCGGCGTGCAACGGACCTACGCCTCGTTCACGATGCGCTGGGGCGGCCTCGTGATCGGGCTCTTCGTGATCTACCACCTCCTGCACCTGACAGTGAATGTGATCGCCCCGGGGGGCGCCTCCGACAGCCCCTACCAGCGCATGGTGGGTGGGTTCTCGATCTGGTGGGTGACCCTGTCGTACCTGATCGCCCTGCTGGCGCTCGGCCTCCATCTGCGACACGGCGTCTGGAGCGCCTTCGCCTCCCTGGGAGCGAACACCGGCGTACGGCGGCGCCGGCACCTGAACCAGCTGGCATACCTGATCACGACAGTGATCATTCTGGGCTTCCTGCTCCCGCCGCTGGCGATCCAATTCGGGATGGTGACGTGATGAGCACTCTGTTCACGGTGGGCGACCCGCTGGTCGAGACCAAGGCTCCGGACGGGCCCATCCAGGACCGCTGGGACACGCGGCGGTTCGAGGCAGGCCTGATCAGCCCGGCGAACCGCCGCAAGCGATCGGTGATCATGGTGGGCAGTGGTCTGGCCGGCGGCTCCGCCGCGGCGACCCTGGGCGAGGCCGGATACCACGTGTCGGTGTTCTGCTATCAGGACAGCCCGCGGCGCGCACACTCCATCGCCGCCCAGGGCGGGATCAATGCCGCGAAGGACTATCGCAACGACGGTGACAGCATCCGCCGTCTCTTCTACGACACCGTCAAGGGCGGGGACTACCGTGCACGCGAATCGAACGTCTATCGCTTGGCCCAGGTCAGCGAGGCGATCATCGACCAGGCCGTTGCGCAGGGGGTGCCTTTCGCTCGCGAGTACGGAGGGCTGCTGAACACTCGGTCCTTCGGCGGTGTGCAGGTCTCCCGGACCTTCTATGCCCGAGGGCAGACGGGCCAGCAGCTCCTGCTCGGCGCCTACCAGGCACTGGAACGGCAGATCGGTGCGGGCACCGTCGAGATGCACACCCGCCACGAGATGCTGGAGGTCATCGTCATCGATGGCAGGGCCCGCGGCATCGTGGTGCGCGACATGGTCACCGGGGCGATCGAGACGCATCTGGCCGACGCCGTCGTGCTCGCCTCAGGGGGGTACGGCAACGTCTTCCACCTGTCGACGAATGCGATGGGATGCAACGTCACCGCGACCTGGCGGGCGCACCGGAAGGGTGCCTTCTTCGCCAACCCCTGCTACACCCAGATCCATCCCACCTGCATCCCGGTCAGCGGCGAGCACCAATCGAAGCTGACCCTGATGAGCGAGTCCCTGCGCAACGACGGGCGGATCTGGGTCCCCACGAAGAAGGGGGATGCCCGGGAGCCTCGGGAGATCCCCGAGTCGGAGCGCGACTACTACCTGGAACGGCAGTACCCGGCCTTCGGGAACCTGGTTCCGCGCGACGTCGCCTCCCGCGCCGCGAAGAACCAGTGCGATGCCGGGTACGGGGTCGGGCCGGGTGGCCGTGGTGTCTACCTCGACTTCGCCGACGCCATCGCGCGCCTCGGCCGACGGACCGTCGAGGAACGGTACGGCAACCTGTTCGACATGTATCAGAAGATCACCGGCGAGGACCCGTACCGAGTCCCGATGCGGATCTATCCGGCGATCCACTACACGATGGGTGGATTGTGGGTCGACTATGACCTGCAGAGCTCCCTGCCGGGGCTGTTCGTCATCGGTGAGGCGAACTTCTCCGACCACGGTGCGAACCGCCTCGGTGCCAGCGCCCTCATGCAGGGCCTGGCCGATGGCTATTTCGTTCTGCCCAACACTCTCACCGACTATCTCGCCTCCCACCCGCTGCCCGCCGACATCGACGACTCGCACCCGGAGGCGCGGCGGGCCGTCGAGGCCGTGCGCGCGCGCATCGACGCTCTGCTCGGCGTCGGTGGCACGCGCTCGGTCGACTCCTTCCATCGGGAGCTGGGGGCGATCCTGTGGGAGCACTGCGGGATGGAGCGCAGCTCAGAGGGGCTCCAACAGGCCATCGTCCAGATCCGCGCACTGCGTGAGGAGTTCTGGAGCGATGTCCGGGTCACCGGCAGCGGCGCGGAGCTGAACCAGGCGCTGGAGAGGGCCGGGCGGGTCGCGGACTTCTTCGAACTCGCCGAGCTCATGTGCATCGACGCGCTGCACCGCGAGGAGTCCTGTGGCGCCCATTTCCGGACGGAGAGCCAGACCGAGGGCGGCGAGGCCCAGCGCATCGACGAGGACTTCACCTACGTGGCCGCCTGGGAATTCGTCGGGGACGGCTCACCCCCGCGGCTGCGGAGGGAAGATCTCGAGTTCGAGCACGTCGAGCTGACGCAGAGGAGCTACACATGAGACTCACGCTGAACATCTGGCGCCAGGCGCACAGTGAGGCGCCGGGCGCCCTGGTGCCCTATCTGGTCGACGACATCTCCCCGGAGATGTCCTTCCTGGAGATGCTCGACGTGCTCAATGAGCAGCTCACGGCCGAGGGGGAGGATCCGGTCGCCTTCGACCACGACTGCCGCGAGGGCATCTGCGGGATGTGCGGGGTCGTCATCGACGGGATCGCCCACGGACCCGAGGCTCTGACCACCACCTGTCAGCTGCACATGCGCCATTTCAACGACGGGGAGGAGATCGACGTCGAACCCTGGCGCTCCGGTGCATTCCCCGTGCTCAAGGACTTGGTGGTCGACCGCAGCGCACTGGATCGGATCATCGCCTCCGGTGGTTATATCACCGCGCCGACGGGGGCGGCCCCCGAAGCCAACTCCACGCCTGTGGCGCGCGAGGACGCCGACCGTGCCTTCGACGCCGCGGCCTGCATCAGCTGCGGAGCCTGCGTGGCAGCCTGCCCGAACGGTTCCGCCTCGCTGTTCCTGGGGGCGAAGATCACGCACCTCGGCTCGTTGCCGCAGGGTCAGCCCGAACGCGACTCCCGGGCGGTGGAGATGACCGAGCAGCATGAGGCCGAGGGCTTCGGCGGGTGCACCCAGATCGGGGAGTGCACAGCAGTGTGCCCCGCAGGCATCCCGCTCGACATGATCTCGCAGACCAGCTCCGATGTGCTCGGTGCGCTGTCTCGCGGGAACTTCTCCTGAGCGGTACCGGAGCGACTTCGCCGGTGTCCCACACCGGGGCCGTTCCCCCTGTAACCTGTGGATAGTGAGCAATCTTACGTAGTGTCCCGCGTGCCGTGCTCCCAGTACCTCATCGTGCTGGTGCCGGCGCGGATGCGCAGAGCAGCGTGGGGACGGTGTCTGACCGTCGGGCATCGGCCTCGTCGTCCCGGGATTCGCGACGAAGGGAACCGTATGAACGTCCAGGACACATCCCGAGATCGACCGCGAGGCGGCAAGATCGACGACTCCCTGATCGATGCCCTGATCGGGACCCGGAGGCTCGTCACCCCCAGCGAGAGGATGTCCGAGGACAACCGCGAGCTCCACAAGCAGGGGGGACGCACCGCCGACTCGTTCTATCGGGAGCGCTGGTCGCACGACAAGGTGGTGCGCTCGACCCACGGGGTGAACTGCACCGGGTCCTGCTCATGGCGGGTGTTCGTCAAGGACGGCGTGATCACCTGGGAGGCGCAGGCGACCGACTACCCGTCGGTGGGCACCGACATGCCGGAGTACGAGCCGCGCGGCTGCCCCCGAGGCGCCTCGTTCAGCTGGTACACGTACTCACCGACCCGAGTGCGCTATCCGTACGTGCGCGGCGAGCTGCTGCAGATGTTCCGCGAGGCCAAGGACACGGTCCCGGGCCGTGACCCGGTGCTGGCCTGGCAGGCGATCGTGGACGACCCGGAGAAGGCACGCCGGTACAAGTCGCAGCGGGGCAAGGGGGGTCTGATCCGGGCCTCATGGGACGAAGCCGTCGAGCTGATCGCCGCCGCTCACGTCCACACCATCAAGGAGTACGGACCGGATCGAATCGCCGGGTTCTCCCCGATCCCGGCGATGAGTCAGGGCTCGTTCGCGTCCGGCTCCCGGTTCCACCAGCTCATCGGCGCCCCGATGCTGAGCTTCTACGACTGGTACGCCGATATGCCCCTGGCCTCGCCGCAGGTGATGGGTGACCAGACCGACGTGCCGGAGTCGGGGGACTGGTGGAATTCCTCCTACCTGATCATGTGGGGCTCCAACGTCCCGCAGACCCGTACGCCGGACGCGCACTACATGATCGAGGCCCGATATCACGGTCAGAAGGTCATCTCGGTCGCGCCCGACTACGCCGAGTCGGTCAAGTTCGCCGACCAGTGGCTGGCCCCGCACCCGGGAACCGATGCCGCACTCGCGATCGGGATGGGCCACACGATCCTGCGCGAGTTCTTCGTGGAGAAGACCACGCCGTACTTCGACAACTACGTCAAGCACTACACGGATCTGCCGTTCCTGGTGGCGCTGGAGCGACGCGAGGACGGCTCACTGGTGCCCGGCAAGTTCGTCGTCGCCACGGACGATGACATCGGCGCGGGCTCCGTGCGCAACAGCGCGGATGCCGACTTCAAACCCATGATGCTGGACACCGTCACCGACATGCCCGTGGTCCCGAACGGCACCTTGGGCCACCGCTACAACGACGAGAGCCTCGGGACGTGGAACCTCGAGCTCGGCGACATCGAGCCGGCGCTGACCCTGCTGGGGCTGCATGAGGAGGTGGTCGAGGTCCTCGTGCCACGCTTCGACACCACCGGCGTCGAGGGCCGTGGTGATGCGGTGCGCGGCGTCCCGGTGCGCCGTTACGGCGACCGGCTGGTCACCACCATCTACGACCTGATGCTGGCGCAGTACAACGTCGGCCGCGACGGCCTGCCGGGTCAGTGGGCATCCGGCTACGACGATGCCGAGGCCCTGTGCACCCCTGCCTGGCAGGAGACCATCACCGGCGTCCCCGCCGGCACGGCGGCGAAGATCGGTCGCGAGTTCGCCCAGAACGCGATCGACTCCGGGGGACGCTCCATGATCATCATGGGCTCAGGCACGAATCACTGGTTCCATTCCGACACCATCTACCGCACCTTCTTGACGCTGACGATGCTGTGCGGAACCCAGGGCGTCAACGGCGGCGGCTGGGCCCATTACGTCGGTCAGGAGAAGGTGCGTCCGCTCACCGGCTTCACACACCTGGCGATGGCACTGGACTGGTCGCGCCCGCCGCGTCAGGCGACGCAGACCCCGTACTGGTACCTCCACTCCGGCCAGTGGCGCTATGACCAGTTCGGGACGGACACCTTCGCCGCGACGACGGGTACCGGACGATTCGCGGGCACCTCGATCGCCGATACGATCGCGCTCAGCCAGCGGCTCGGCTGGCAGCCGTACTATCCCCAGTTCGATGTCAACCCCCTCGAGGTGGCGGGCCGCGCCGCCGCAGCGGGTCAGGAGACGGTCCCGTACCTGGTCGACGCGCTGAAGACGGGGAAGATCAACTTCGCGGCCGAGGACCCGGATGCGCCGAACAACTACCCGCGCATCTGGTCGGTCTGGCGCGCGAACACCCTCGGCTCCTCGGCCAAGGGGGAGCAGTACTTCTTCCGGCACGTGATCGGCACGGACGACGCCCTCGACGTCGAGGAGACCCCGGAGGAGTTCCGGCCCCGGGATGTGCGGTGGCGGAAGGAATCGCCCACCGGCAAGATCGATCTGATGCTGACGCTGGACTTCCGGATGACCACGCACACCCTGCACTCCGACGTGATCCTGCCGGCATCGACCTGGTACGAGAAGCACGACCTGTCCACCACGGACATGCACCCCTTCGTCAACTCGTTCAGCCCGGCGATCGAGAACCCATGGCAGGCCCGCACCGACTGGGAGGCCTGGGAGACGATCGCGAAGAAGTTCAGCGAGCTCGCCGTGGAGCACCTGGGGACGCGGACGGACGTGGTCGCCCACCCGATGCAGCACGACTCGCCCGGTGAGATGGCGACCCCTCATGGTCGCGTGCGGGACTGGAAGGCGGGCGAGTGTGAGCCCGTGCCGGGAAGGACCATGCCCAACTTCATGGAGGTGGAGCGCGACTATCCGGCGATCCACGACAAGTTCACCGCCGCGGGGCCGCTGCTGGAGACGCTGGGGATGACCACCAAGGGTCTGACCTACGACGTCGGCGAGCACGTCGAGCGCCTGCGAGGTCTCAACGGGACTGCACGCTCCGGAGTCGGAGCAGGGCAACCACTGCTGCGCACCGACCGGCAGGCCGCCGAGTTCATCCTCGCGCTGTCCGGCACCACGAACGGGAAGATGGCGACCGAGGGGTTCAAGACCCTGGAGAAGCGCACGGGCACCACGCTGCACGATCTCTCGGCCGAAGCCGAGGGCAAGACGATCGAGTTCTCGGACACGCAGGCGTCGCCGCAGCCGGTGATCACCAGCCCGGAGTGGTCCGGGTCGGAATCGGGTGGGCGTCGCTACAGCCCGTTCACCATCAATGTCGAGCGGATGAAGCCGTGGCACACCCTGACCGGGCGGCAGCACTTCTACCTCGATCACGACTGGATGCTGGAGATCGGCGAGGCGATGCCCGTGTTCCGTCCGCCGCTCAGCATGACGGCCCTGTTCGGGGAGGTGGGGATCGGAGAGACCACGCACGACGCCGCCTCACCCGGGATCAGCGTGCGGTTCCTGACCCCGCACAGCAAATGGTCGATCCACACCACCTACGTCGAGACCTCTCCGATGACCAATCTGTCCCGCGGCGGGCAGACCATCTGGATGAGCGTCGAGGACGCCGAGGCGGTCGGGATCGCCGACAACGACTGGATCGAGGCCGTCAATCGCAACGGCGTCGTGGCGGCACGCGCGATCGTCAGCCACCGGATGCCGAAGGGCACCGCGTTCATGTACCACGCCCCGGAAAGGATCGTCGGCGTACCCCTGACCGAGCGGGACGGCACTCGCGGCGGCATCCACAACTCGCTGACCCGGATCATGCTGAAGCCGTCGCACCTGATCGGCGGGTACGCCCAGCTCTCCTACGGATTCAACTACATCGGTCCGTCGGGCACGCAGCGGGACGAGGTCACCGTGATCCGTAAACGCACCGTTCCCGTCGAGTACTGAGCATCGGACCAGAGAAGGAGTAGCGACATGCGCGTCATGGCCCAGATGTCCATGGTGATGAACCTGGACAAGTGCATCGGCTGTCATACCTGTTCCGTGACCTGCAAGCAGGCATGGACCAACCGCGATGGCACCGAGTACATGTGGTTCAACAACGTCGAGACCCGGCCCGGGCAGGGGTACCCCCGCGGCTACGAGGACCAGGAGAAGTGGAAGGGCGGCTGGGAGCTGGACAAACGCGGCAAGCTCCGCCAGAAGGGCGGCGGCCGGCTGAAGAAGCTGATGACCCTGTTCGCGAACCCGCTGCTGCCCGATATCGACGACTACTACGAGCCGTGGACCTACGAGTACGACAACCTGCTGAACGCCCCGGCCCAGAAGAACATCCCCACGGCACCGCCGAAATCCCAGCTCACCGGCAAGCCCATCGACGTCCAGTGGTCTGGCAACTGGGATGATGACCTCGGTGGCACGTACGCGAACAAGGACAAGGACCCCATGATCCGCGGGATCGAGGAGAAGGTCCAGCTCGAGTTCGACCAGACCTTCATGTTCTACCTGCCGCGCATCTGCGAGCACTGCATGAACCCCACCTGTGTGGCCGCCTGTCCGTCGGGCGCCATCTACAAGCGCAGCGAGGACGGCGTCGTGCTGGTCGACCAGGACGACTGCCGCGGCTGGCGCATGTGCGTCTCCGGCTGCCCGTACAAGAAGGTCTACTTCAACCACAAGACCGGCAAGGCCGAGAAGTGCACCTTCTGCTACCCCCGGCTCGAGCTCGGGGAGCCGACCATCTGCGCCGAGACCTGCGTCGGGCGGCTGCGCTACATCGGCCTCGTCCTCTACGACGCCGATCGCGTCACCGAAGCAGCGTCGACGCCCGACGAGAAGGACCTCTACGAGGCCCAGAAGGACCTGATCCTCGACCCGTACGACCCAGAGGTGATGGCGGCGGCCGAGAGCGGCGGCATCCCCTATGACTGGATCCTGGCGGCGCAGAACTCCCCGATCTTTAAGCTGATCAAGGAGTACGAGGTCGCACTGCCCCTGCACCCGGAATACCGCACCCTGCCCATGGTCTGGTACATCCCACCACTGTCGCCGATGGTGGACTCCGTGGCCGACAGCGGCTTCGACGCCGAGGACGCCGACAACCTGTTCGCAGCGATCGACACGCTGAGGATCCCGGTCGAGTACCTGGCGAACCTCTTCACTGCCGGTGACGTCCCGACCGTGGAGCGCGTCCTGTACCGGATGGCCGCGATGCGCTCCTACATGCGTGATGTGGACCTCGGCAGAGAACCCAAGGAGGGCATCGCCAATGCCGTCGCCATGACGGGGGAGACGATGCAGGACATGTACCGTCTGCTCGCGATCGCCAAGTACGACGAGCGCTACGTGATCCCGCGGGGCCACGGCGAGTCCGCCCACAACCTGGAGGGCGTCGGGACCGACTGCCCGCTGAACAGTGAGGGGGGCCCCGGGATGGCGGAGGAGTCCGAGGGCGCCGGCATGGCCGGCCCCGGGTATGCCGCCAAGCGCGAGGAGAGCAACGTGCCGCGTCCTGGCGAGGGCCGGGTCAACCTGCTGAACTGGGACGGCAAGGGTGTTCCGCAGGGGCTGTTCCCCGAACCGACCGGCGGGACCGCCTGATGGGACTGCTCTCCCGCTTGCTCGAGCGTCGAGGTGCCGAGGTGCCTTTGGCGCACAAGCGAGATCCGTTGCACGCCTCGGGTCTGTCCGACGTGGAGCTGCGGGCCACCTGGATCTGCGCCTCCTGGCTGCTCGGGTACCCGGACACCGGTCTGCTCGGGCAGGTCGACGTGATCCGACGGCTCGCCGACGACCTGCCCGAACAGACCGGATCCGGCCTGCTCGCCAGCCTCGAGGCGATCGGAGCACTTCCGCTGCGCGAGCTGCAGTCCCGCTATGTCGACACGTTCGATACCCGCCGCCGCGGCTGCCTGTACCTGACCTACTTCAGCCAGGGCGATACCCGTCGCCGCGGCATGGCACTGGTACGGATCAAGCAGGACTTCCGGGCCGCCGGAGTGGAGGTCGGCAACAACGAGCTGCCCGACCACCTGCCGACCGTGCTCGAGTTCGCCGCCGCCCACGACGCCGAGCGCGGAGCGAAGATCCTGCGCACCAACCGGCCCGGTCTGGAACTGCTGCGACTGCACCTGCAGGAGACCGACTCACCATGGCACGGCGTCCTCGACGCCATCTCGGAGACGCTGCCACCGCTGGATGTGGACGACCGCGAGGCCGTGATGCGTCTCGCAGCCGAGGGCCCGGACGACGAGACCGTGGGACTGGACGGCTACGGGCAGGAAGAGGATGCCGCCGCGGTCGCCACTCACACCATGGCAGCCCCGTCCTCCTGCGATCACGACGCCACCGCAAGTGCCGTCCCGATCGAACTGACGAAAGGCCCCCGACGATGAGTGATGACACGACGCTGGACATCCTGCTCTGGATAGTTCTGCCCTACTTCGTGCTGGCGATCTTCATCCTCGGGCACGTGTGGCGTTTCCGCACGGACCAGTACACGGTCACCAGCAGATCCAGCCAGCTCTACGAGTCCAAGCTGCTCCGGTTCGGTTCGCCGCTGTTCCACTACGGCATCATCGCCGTCTTCTTCGGACACCTGATGGGATTGCTGATCCCGCAACGATGGACCGACGCGATCGGCATCACCGAGTCGATGTACCACTGGGGGGCCTTCGCCATGGGGATCGTCGCCTCGGCGGTCACCGCCGGGGGCATCATGATCCTCGCCTGGCGACGCACCACCAACGACCGCGTCAAGACCGTGACCCCGGTCGGCGACAAGATCATGTTCGGCCTGCTGGGGCTCTCCATCCTGCTGGGGATCGTGGCGACGCTGTTCAACCTCGAGGGCTCCTACAACTACCGCGAGGGACTC
Organism: Brachybacterium sp.; assembly: GCA_030451965.1. Taxonomy (GTDB): domain Bacteria; phylum Actinomycetota; class Actinomycetes; order Actinomycetales; family Dermabacteraceae; genus Brachybacterium. The sequence continues at coordinate 10,538 of JAKDNE010000009.1, forward strand.
TCGATCTGGTTCCGGAACTTCTGGACCCTGAACCCGGACGCGTCCCTCATGGCGTCGGCGCCGCTCTTCTTCCAGCTGCATGTGCTGATGGCGCTGGTCCTGTTCGCGATCTGGCCGTTCTCCCGCCTGGTCCACGCGTTCACCATCCCGTTCGGCTACCTGAACCGCCCGTACATCCTGTACCGCTCCCGGGATGACACCGAGCGGAAGCCGCGTCCGGGGTGGGCGAAGAGTGACATCCCCGAGGTGCCGGGACCCGCGACGTCACGGCGACGAAAATAGACCTGGGCCGCGCCATCGTCCGACGACGATGACACGGCCCAGGCCGATGGTCGGGCTGACAGGATTTGAACCTGCGACCCCCTGACCCCCAGTCAGGTGCGCTACCAAGCTGCGCCACAGCCCGCACTATTGCGGAACCCTCCGTCACCGGAGGACCGTGGAATACAGTACCCCGATATCGGCCCGTAGGGCGAATCGGAGAGGGCGTGACCTGCGGCACCCTCGTCGCTGTCGCCGGTCGGCCGGCGGCTGTGCGCGGCGGGCGCGCAACGCCGGGGCTCCGCGGGTCTGCCGCATCCGCACGAGCCCCGCTCCTACACTGCTGGCATGCGTGACGCCGGGCACCAGACCCCTCACGGCGAGACTCCGTACTCGCCGACCTCGCTGCTGCGCGCCCTGACCGCGAACCCGTACAGCGTGGCCCCGCTGCGCCCGCATCAGCACCCGGCCGCCGAGGCCGCACCGCCGGACAACCGGTACACCCGCGTCATCACGCTGCTGCTGGCCCTGGTGCTCGGCTTCGCTGTCGCCGTCTCCGTGCTGGACCTGCGCCATGAGGCCGCCGCGGAGGACAGCCCCCGCGCCCTGCTCGAGACGGAGGTCCGCCAGACCCGGACCGAGACGGAGCAGCTGGAGGACCGCCGCACGGAGCTCGAGGGGCAGATCACCGACGCGCAGGCCGCCGTGCTGGAGAAGGGTGATGTCGGTGGCGCGGAGCGCCTGGAGGCCTTCGAGACGGCGGGCACCGGCGTGGCCCTGTCCGGGCCGGGCGTCGTGCTCGAGATCGAGGACTCCGCCCCGCTGCCCGCGAGCCCGGGCGTGAGCACCGGCACCGTCAATCGAGTCACTGACGGCGACCTGCAGGTCGCCGTCAACGGACTGTGGGCGGCCGGGGCTGAGGCTATCGCCGTGAACGGGCAGCGGATCGGGCCGACCACGGCGATCCGCACCGCCGGCTCCGCGGTCCTGGTCGATTTCCGTCCCCTGTCCCCTCCCTACCGCATCACCGCGCTCGGTGATCCCCAGCAGCTGCGCAACGCCGTCGAGGAGTCCGAGACGGGGGAGTACCTCCAGCAGATCTCCACCCGTTTCGGGATCCGCAGATCGTGGGAGGACGCGGAGGACCTCGCCGTTCCCGCACGGGCCAGCGGCACCCTGCGGGAGGCCGCGGTCCTCGAGGAGAGCGGAGAGGCCGCCTCCGAGACCGCACCGGCCGAGCCGCCGACCGCCCCATCGACCGCCGCCACGCGCGGCCCCGAGGAGGACTCCCCGTGATCGCCATCATCGGACTGGTGCTGGGCATCGTGCTGGGCGTTGTCGTCCAGCCGGACGTGCCCGTCATCCTGCAGCCGTACCTGCCCATCGCCGTGGTCGCCGCACTGGACACCCTGGCCGGTGGCCTGCGAGCCAGCCTCGACGGCGCCTTCGACGCGCATGTCTTCATCACCTCATTCCTGTTCAACGTGCTGATCGCGGCATTCCTCGTCTTCCTCGGCGATCAGCTCGGGGTCGGTTCGCAGCTCTCCACCGCGGTGATCGTGGTGCTGGGCATCCGCATCTTCTCCAACGCCGCCGCGATCCGGCGCCTGTTGTTCCGGTCATGAGCGACGGCACCCGCACCCCCTCGACCACGCATCAGCAGAGGCTGGTCTGGCGGCGCCTGGGCGATGCCCTGCGCCCGCAGCCCTCCCTCGCCCAGGTGATCGTGGGCCTGCTGTGCCTGCTGCTGGGCCTGTCGATCGCTGCCCAGGTGCGCGAGAGCGAGGACTCCCTCGAGGGCGCCACCCAGCAGGAGCTGGTGCGGCTGCTGGACGAGTCCGGTCGGCACACCGCCGATCTCGAGGTCGAGAACGCAGACCTCGAGCGCACGCTGGACACGCTGCGCTCCGGCCAGGAGGACGATGTCGCGGCCCAGAACGCCGCCGAGGGGCGGCTGGCGGATCTCGAGATCCTCGCCGGGACGGTGCCCGCCCACGGCCGTGGCATCGTCATCTCGATCGCTGATCTCGAGCAGGGCGTGCGCGCCTCGACACTGCTGGGCGTGGTCCAGGAGCTGCGCAACGCCGGTGCGGAGGTGATCCAGATCGGGGACGTGCGGGTGGTGGCCTCGACCTCCATCACCACCGGCACCGACGGTCGGCTGCAGGTCGATGGAACGGCGATCGACGCGCCCTACGTGGTGCGAGCGATCGGGGACCCCTCGGTGATGGAGCCCGCGCTGCAGATCCCCGGCGGCGCCGCGGACTCGGTCGCCGGCGACGGCGGGAGCCTCGCGGCGACTGCGGACGACGACGTGCGGATCGAGGCCACGGTGGCGCTCAGCACGCCGGAGCATTCTCGAGTGGTCAAATGATCGTCAATTCTTGTCCCCACGTGGCCCGGAAGCCCCGCTGACCGTCCACGGCATGCGAAGATGACGGTGCCGAATCCTCTGCGCTCATCGCACAGGATCCGCAGCAGGCCAGGAAGGGGTGCGCGGTGTCAGGGAACACCGAGTGGAACGACGAGAATCTCGACCACACGTCGAAGTTGAGCGCGATCTCGCCCAACGATCCCGTGGACGATGCCGAGCCCGGTCTCTCGTCCCAGGACCGTCGGGCGATCGAGAACCTGCCCCCGCGCAGTGCGCTGCTGATCGTGCGGAAGGGCCCGAACCTCGGTGCCCGTTTCCTGCTGGATTCCGAGACCACCGTCGCGGGCCGTCACCCCAAGTGCGAGATCTTCCTCGACGACGTGACGGTCTCGCGCAAGCACGCCGCCTTCGTACGCGACGGGGAGGGTTTCCTGGTGCGGGACCTGGGATCGCTCAACGGCTCCTATGTCGGCAAGGATCGGGTGGACGAAGCCCGTCTGCACTCCGGCCAGGACGTGCAGATCGGGAAGTACCGGCTGACCTACTACGCGTTCAACGGGACGGCCTGACCCGGTGTCGGCCTCCGCCTCGCGCAGGCTGAGCTCGTCCGCAGCCTCGCGGCTCAGCATCGGCCAGGTGCTGGAGATCCTGCGCGACGAGTTCCCGGACCTCGCGCATTCCAAGCTCCACTACCTCGAGTCCGAGGGCCTGATCACGCCCGAGCGCACTGCGGCCGGCTACCGCAAGTACAGCCGGGAGGACGTGGATCGGCTGCGGTTCGTGCTGCGCGCCCAGCGTGATCGCTTCTGGCCGCTCAAGGTCATCAAGGAGCATCTGCTCGAGCACGGCGTGGACTCCGAGATCACCTCGATCGCTTCGCGGCCCGGTCCCACCTCGGCCCTGCAGGCGGTCCGGCTGGATCGGCGGGGTCTGGCCCACGAGGCCGGTGTCGAGGACGGGTTCCTCGACGAGCTGGAGCAGTTCGGGATGCTGAGCGAGGGGCCGCTGTTCTACGGCGCCACCGAGCTGGAGATCGTCACCGCCGCACGGGACCTCGCGGACGAGGGCCTGCACCCCCGGCACCTGGTGATGCTCCGCACGGCTGCCGAGCGGGAGGCGCACATGATCCGCTCCGTGGCACGCCCGCGCTCACGCCCCGGGGATTCTGCGGCGCGCGGCGAGGCCGAGGACTTCGCTCGCGACCTGGGGGAATCGATGATCACCCTGCACGGGGCGGTGCTGAGGACCAAGCTCCGGGAGGGCTGACCTCGTTCGAGCCGTCACCGGTCCGTGACCTCCGGGCGGCGCGTTGCTGTCGGTCGACGGACTCTTCGCGCTACCCTGGACAGGTGCTCTCATCCTTCCCCCTCGGAGAGCCGGAACCCGGAGGTAGCCGTGAACGCCACTCGAGGCGATGATCGCACTGAACAGTCCACCGTTCCCGCGGAGCCCGCCCAGGGCGTGCTCTTCGACGATGTGGTGGACACTCCGGGTGAGCTCGGCTACCGAGGCCCGGCCGCCTGCAAGGCCGCCGGGATCACCTATCGCCAGCTCGACTACTGGGCCCGCACCGGCCTCGTCGAGCCCGGGGTGCGCGCCGCGCACGGTTCCGGCAGTCAGCGTCTCTACGGATTCCGCGACATCCTGGTGCTGAAGGTCGTCAAGCGTCTGCTCGACACCGGCGTCTCCCTCCAGCAGATCCGCGTCGCCGTCAGTGCTCTGCGCGAGCGCGGCATCGACGACCTCGCCGGCATCACCCTCATGAGCGACGGCGCCTCGGTGTACGAGTGCACCTCCGCCGAGGACGTCTTCGACCTGGTCCAGGGCGGACAGGGTGTGTTCGGCATCGCCGTGGGTCGGGTCTGGCGCGAGGTCGAGAACGATCTCTCCGTGCTGCCGGGTGTCGATCCGGCCGACGATGCGGCCCTCGCGCTGCAGGATGAGCTGGCCGCTCGTCGCCGCTCCCGCCAGGCGGGCTGACCGCTCCCCACCACCGCATCACAGAGAACGGCGAGCCCTGGGAAGGGGCTCGCCGTTCTGTCATGCAGGGCGCCGGGTCAGGAATTCTGCCGGGAATCCATCACGGTGCGCAGCAGTGCATCGAAGTCCTCGGTGAGCCGCTTGCCGGAGGCTCCTTCGTACTTGTGCAGCGGCACGGCGCCGCCCTGCGCCTGCTGCAGGCCCACTCGCTCCTCGATGACGGGCTCGAGCACCACATCTCCGAACAGCTCCCGCAGTTCCGCCAGCCGGTACTGGTGCTCGACCGACCGCGGCCGATAACGGTTCACCGCCAGGCCCAGCGGCTGCAGGCGCGGGGCGATGCCGTCCTCGCGCATCTCGGTCGCGAGCTTGAGCGCACGATCCGCCGCGGTGACGGCGAAGAAGCCCGGCTCGGCGACGACCAAGGCACGATCCGAAGCGGCGAGCGCCATCTGGGTGAGGCCGTTGAGCGAGGGCGGGCAGTCGATGAGCACCAGATCGTACTGGTGGGTGCGCTTTTCCAGCGCCTGGTGGAGGCGCCGCACGTCCTTGGGGCTCTGGGCGGGGGAGTCCATGATCGCGGAGCGGCTCGATCCCGGGATGATGTCCAGGTGCGAGGCGGCATCAGCGGCCCACGGGGTCGGGATGATCGCCCGGTCGATGGTCTCGGTGCGTGGCGAACTGATCACCTCGGCGATGTCCAGGCTGCTGGCCGGTTCGCCGAGCAGACCGAGGGTGGAGTCGCCCTGTGGATCGAAATCGATCACGAGCGTGTTCACCCCCTGGTGGAGGGCGGCAGAAGCCAGGCCGAGGGTCACGGACGTCTTGCCGACGCCGCCCTTGAGGGAACACACACTCACGATGAACACAGTGGGCAGTCTACCGACCCCAGACCGCGCGCCGGCACTCCGACGGGCGGTAGCCTGCGTGAATCCACCAGAAGCAGGCTGATAGGGGAGAGCGGATGTCGCAGATCACGCACGATCTCGTGCTCGAGGTGCTCGATGGCTGCGGCCAGAGCGCGCTGCGGGAAGCACGGGAGCTCGGTCCGGTCCGTCTCATCGGGCCCACCGAGCTGGCTCTGCGCTGCGATGACCTCGACGCGGTGCGCTCGCTGCGGCGGGTGGTCGCGGCCTCGACCAGCCTCACCGTCCCTGCCCGTCGACCGCGGGAGCTGCTCGAGACCTCTGTGCAGCAGCGATTCGGGGAGCTGCTGGAGGAGATCCGCCGACAGCGCCCTCGCCAGACGTTCCATGGCCTGCGGCTCGAGGCCGCCGGTGCCGGCACCCCGGACATGCGCCGCCTCGCGAGCGCCCTCGCGGAGCTGGCGGAACTGCCGGTGGACGGGGAGGGCGATCTGGTGGTGCGCGTGCGCAAGGGCGCGACCCCGGTGACCTGGCAGATGCTGCTGCGCACCACCCCACGTCCGCTGGCGACCCGGGCCTGGCGCACCGTGAACTACCCGGGGGCGGTCAACGCCACCATCGCCGCGACCGTCCTGGACCTCCTGCAGGTGGACGCGGAGGACTCGCTTCTGGACATGACCTGCGGCTCCGGCACGTTCCTGGTGGAGCAGCTGCACGCGACGCCCCCTGCTCGCGCGGTGGGCGTGGACCTGGATCAGGCCGCGATCGACGCCGCCCGGACTCATCAGCGTGCGGCTCGACGCAAGGGCCGCATCGACTGGGTCCAGGGGGACGCGCGCACGGTGGCGCTCGAGCCAGGATTCACCCGATTCGTGACGAACCCGCCCTGGGGCACGCTGCACGGCGAGCACGAGACCAACGAGGAGCTGCTTCAGGAGCTGCTGGCCCGCGCCGCCGAGCTGGCCGCACCCCATGCCCGCCTCGGTGTGCTCACCCATGAGATCACGCGGATGCACCGGGTGCTGGAGACCGCACCTGCCGGCTGGCGAGAGGTGGACGAGCACCGCTTCTTCCAGAAGGGCCATCACCCGCGGCTCTTCCTGCTCGAGCGCGGCTGAGCCTCACCGATCACCTGACCGGTCCTGCGGCGTCACAGCCCTCGTCGGCCCTCCTGCAGCGCCTGCAGCGCGGCCTGGTCGCCATGGACCCTGACCCGGGCGACGTCACCGCGTCCGCTCACCCACAGCAGCAGTTCGAGCGGGTCCCCGTGGACCCGCAGGCTCCCCACCGCACGGCGGGAGCGGAGCTGCCGGCCGCCCAGCGGCGAGACCAGCGTGACTTCGGCCCGCACCCTCATCGCCAGCGGCGCCATCAGTCCGACGGCCCTCCAGGCATCGGCAGCCGCCTCGGCGGCGAGCAGTCGCGGCTCCCAGCCGGGCTGTGCGCGACGAAGATCCTCGTGATGGATCAGCAGCTCACCCTGACCGCTCAGTGCATCGATGCGACCGATGGGGGAGAACCGTCCCGGACCCTGCCTGAACCGGGCCACCCGGTCCTGCCAGGGGCTCTCCCGCAGCGCATCGAGCGTTCGCTGGGCGCGGGCGCCGAGCGGTCCGGGCAGGCGCGTCCCGAGCTTCAGCTGGGGTGCGCCCTCGCGCAGCAGAAGATGCTCGAGCAGCTCGGCGGCGTCCCAGCCCGGCAGGATCGTCGGTGCTTCCGGGCCATGGGTGAGGAACGTGCGGGCAAGGGCCTCGCGCTCGTCATGTCGTTCGCTGTGCATCGGCGCCTCAGCCCTGGTTGCTGAACGCGGCATCGAAGGCCACCTCGGAGACGGGGTAGTCGAGGCTGCGCAGCAGCTCGAGGGCCTCCTTGGCCCCGTGGAGACGGTCCATGCCGGCATCCTCCCATTCGATCGAGATCGGCCCGTCGTACCCGATGGACCGCAGCGCGCGGAACGCGGCGTCCCACGGCACGTCGCCGCGGCCGAAGGAGACGAAGTCCCAGCCACGGCGCGGATCGCCCCAGGCCAGGTGCGAGCCGAGCCGAGTGTTGCGTCCGGTGATCCTCACTCGGATGTCCTTGCAGTCCACGTGGAAGATCCGGTCGGCGAAGTCGGTGATGAAGGAGACCGGGTCGATCCCCTGCCACATGAAGTGCGAGGGATCCCAGTTCAGTCCGAACGCCTCGCGGTGACCGATCGCTTCGAGGGTGCGCTGCGTGGTCCAGTAGTCGTAGGCGATCTCGGAGGGATGGACCTCGTGGGCGAAGCGCACCCCGCACTCGTCGAACACGTCGAGGATCGGGTTCCAGCGGTCGGCGAAGTCCTGGTAGCCCTCGTCGATGACCGACTGGGGGACCGGCGGGAACATCGCCACGTACTTCCAGATCTTCGACCCGGTGAATCCGATGACGGTCCTGACACCCAGCTTCTGCGCGAGGCGGGCGGTGTTCTTCATGTCCTCGGCCGCGCGTCGGCGCACGCCCTCGGGGTCCCCGTCACCCCACACTGCGGGGCCGACGATCGCCTCGTGGCGGAAGTCGATCGGATCGTCGCAGATGGCCTGGCCCTTGAGGTGGTTGGAGATGGCCCAGCACTTCAGGCCGTGCGTGTCCAGGATCCCCAGACGCTCGGCGATGTAGTCGTCATCGTCCCAGCGGGACGCGTCCAGGTGTTCGCCGGAGACAGCGATCTCGAGGCCGTCGTACCCCCAGCCGGCCGCCAGCTCGGCGACCTCTTCCAGGGTCAGATCGGCCCATTGGCCGGTGAACAGGGTGTGCGGATGCGCCATGAGCGGCATGCTCCTTCTCGGTGAACGGTGGATGGGGCGGTTCAGAGGGTGACCGTCGCGCCGTCAGCGGCATCGGAGGCGATGATCGCCTCGAGCACCCGCTGCAGGGCGAGACCGTCGGCGAAGTCGGGGGAGAAGCGTGGGGCGGGCTCGTCGGCCGACGGGGTCGCGGCGACCGCGAGCAGCAGGTCCCGGGCCTGGTTGCTGAAGGCGTTCTCCCAGCCCAGCACGTGGCCCTGCGGCCACCGGGCCTCGAGGTAGGGGTGCACGGCCCATGAAGGCGTACCCGATCATGGCGACGCCGAGCGGGCGGGGGGAGGTCTGCTGCACGGAGAGCTCCTTCGGGCGGGCGGGCACGACTGGATCACCACCCTATGTCCGCCCTGACCGGGCGGCAATGTCCACGTCACCCAGGGGCGATGCGGCAGAGGTGCGCTCCCGGGGGTCGATGCGGGACACTGGAGGGGTGGAACGACATGCGCACGCGTGGATGAGGGCCGAAGTGGCCGCCGGGACCGACGTCGCCCTGCTGGTGGCGGCTTCCGCCGCGCCGATCGCCGAGGAGCGGCTGTCGGTGCGGGCCGAGGGGGTCGATCATCCGGTCTCGGAGACCCGGGACCGCTTCGGCAGTCGCCTGCACCTGGTGCAGGGCCTGCCCGAGGGGACCGTCGAGATCAGCTACGAGGCGCGCGGCGCGGCTGCCGCGACGGTGCCGACGACCCAGGAGGCGGATGCGGTCCTGCATCTGCGCCCCTCGCGCTACTGCGAGGTCGACGAGTTCGAGAAGATCGCTGCCGAGGTGATCGCCGGACGGGACGGGGTCGAGGCGCTCGACGCCGTGGTCGACTGGGTCCACGAACACCTGGACTACGTGCCGGGCTCGAGCACGATCACCGATTCCGCGCGGTCCACCTACGTCTCGCGTCGAGGGGTGTGCCGGGACTACGCCCATCTCACCGCGACGCTGCTGCGCGCCGGAGGGATCCCCGCTCGCTGCTCCTCGGTGTACGCCCCGGGCCTGTACCCGATGGACTTCCATCTCGTGGTCGAGGCGCTGATCGGGCACGAGTGGCTGGTGGTCGATTCGACCCATCTGGCCCCGCGCGCCTCGATGATGCGGATCGCCACCGGTCAGGACGCGGCCGACACCGCCTTCATGACCACCCTCGCCGGGAACGTCACCCTCACCGGCATCCAGATCACCGCCGTGGTGGACCCGGCGCTGCCGGACGAGGTCCCCCACGAGCGGATCGCGCTGCGCTGAGGCAGGACCCTCGCGGGGGTCCTCAGCTCGCGGGCTGCGAGGGAGTGGGTCCGTCCGGGTCATCGGTGTCCTTGCCCCCGTCGGTCCCGCCGTCCTCCTGCTCGAAGCTCGCGAGGTACTCCTCGACCTCGGCGGCGATCGCGTCGGCGGTGGGGACCTCCGCGCCCGCGCCGGAGGTGATCATCCGGTCGAAGCGTGCCTCGAGCCCGCTGACCATCTCCTGCAGCTCCGGCTGGGAATCGATCTGCGCGGTGACCGCCTCGCGCACCGGCCCGGCCTGTGTCTCGAGGGACTCGATCGGCAGCTGAGGACCCTGCTCCTCGGTGATCGCCCCGAGCAGTGCGATCGCGGCGTCGGGATAGCTCATCTCGTGCAGGTACTGGGGGACGTGCACGGTCAGCCCCACCACCTCGTGGCCGCGCTCGGCCAGACGCATCGTCAGCAGTGCGGTGAACGGGGCGCGCAGCCGGAAGGTGCCGGGCATCGTGCGGCGCACGGTGATCGAGTCGGGATCGCCGGCGAAGCGCGTCACGGGCAGCTCGCGGGTGTGGGGGACCGGTGCCGGGAAGCCCTGCAGCAGCAGGGTGCGCTCGATGCCGAGCTGCTCGACCACGATCTGCAGCGCGCTGGCGACCCGCTCCCACTGGAACGAGGGCTCCGGGCCGGTGAGCAGGAAGAATGTCTCAGCGTCAGCAGAGGTGACCTCGTGCAGCAGGATCTCCGGCTTCTCGTAGTCGGCGAAGTGGTCGAGCTGGAGGGTCACCTCCGGGCGCCGCCCGGCGTAGTCGTAGACCTGGTCCATGTCCAGGCGACCGACGACGCGACTGGACAGGGAGTTCAGCAGCTGGTCGTCGATCAGCTGCTGGGCATCGCCCGCATCGCTGTACGCCCCGAGGGTGACGAGCAGGGTCCGCCCGTGCAGGGAGCGCGAGTCGACGTGGCTCTCATAGCTGAACAGGGTCGTCGGATCCATCATGACCTCCAGGGCGACGGGCCGCGGGATGCCGCGACAGGTGACTCCCTGTGCAACGAGGCCGCGAGGGGAGCTATTCCCGTCCCGGCGCGGGCATCATGTGAGCAGTGCCACCGAATCGATGGTCAGTCGCACCGCGAGAGCCCCGGTGACGACCAGGAACACCCCGCGGACGAATCCCGAGCCGAGCTTCAGCGCGAGCCGCGCCCCGAGATAGCCGCCGAGCACGTTCGCGACCGCCATCACCGCACCCAGGATCCACCACACCTCGCCCTGCAGCCCGAAGACCAGCAGGGCTCCGAGGTTGGTGGTGAGGTTCGCGAGCTTCGCATGCACGCTCGCCTCGAGGAAGCCGTACCCCAGCAGAGCGACCATCGCGATGAGGAAGAAGCTGCCGGTGCCGGGGCCGAGGATGCCGTCGTACACGCCGATGACGCCGCCGATCCCGCCGGAGCGCAGCAGGTGGGCGCGGCCGCTGTGGCGAGGGGCGTGCTCGAGCCCCATCGAGGGTCGCAGCAGCGTGTACGTGCCGATGGCCAGCAGGGCCAGCAGCACGATGGGGGAGAGCCACGGCCTGGGGATGAAGGAGGCCAGAGCGGCGCCCGCAGTACTGCCGATGAGGGCGCACACCACCAGCGGCACCGCGGTCGCCGCGACCGGCATGATCCGACGGATGTACGTCCCGGAGGACACAGCCGTCCCCGCGGCGGAGGCGAGCTTGTTCGTGCCGAGCACCGCGCCGGTGGAGGCGTCGGCCGGCAGGGCGGTCAGCCGCGCCGGCAGCTGGCTCAGACCCCCCCCGCCGACCACCGCGTCCCCCCAGCCGGCCACGAACGCAGCGCCGATCA
>JAKDNE010000226.1 GCA_030451965.1 Brachybacterium sp.
CTCGCCCTCGCCCATGAAGTCGAGCGCGCGGTCGGTGAACTCGACGGTCAGGTGCTCCTGGCAGTCCACCTCGCGGCCGTTCTCGTACAGCGGACTGACCCCGTGCGCGTCGGCGGCCTCGCCGTAGTCCAAGGCCGCCTCGCGGGAGTGGTGGAGGTAGTGCAGGCGGCCCATGCTGAGCCCGGCGAGGCCGTAGAGGCTCTGGTCGAAGCCGTGGTTCTCGGGGCATGCCCGGTCCCCCGGGCGCTCGGGCCCGTAGTGGACCTTCCCGAAGTAGCCGGTGCGATACCCGGCGCTCCCCAGCACCTCGGGCATGACCTGCCGGGGGGCGGGAGGGAACGCAGAGGTGTCGAACCAGTGGGCGCCCCAGCGCTGCTGGTGGGCGCCGGCGATGAGGCCGGCCCGGGAGGGGGAGCAGATCGGCGCGGTGACATAGCCCTGGTCGAAGACCGTCCCCTCGGCCGCGAGGCGGTCGAGCTGCGGGGTGCGGGCGTCGGCGCTGCCGCGGGAGGAGCGGTCGGCGTACCCGTGATCATCCGAGATGATCAGCAGGATGTTCGGTCGATCCGGCATATCGCTGTCCAGCACGGGTCCTCCTCCTCGGGGTGCGGTCCGACGGTCGCCCGCCCCGCCCCGCCGAGCCTACCGACGTCCGCGCCGTGCGCAGAGACTCAATAGGGGTCTTTTCTTCGCAGAGCGGTCCAATACTCCTTGAATACCCATCTTTCTCACTGCTGTGGTCGTACTATCCCACTTCGCTCACGATTGGAAATCCGATGACGCCACCGCTGCCGGACGAGGCCTCCCGATGAAGGCGCTGCTGACGATGCCGCAGGACCAGCAGCATCAGATGTTCTCCCCGACCCAGCTCGCAGAACTGAGCGAGGTGGTCGAGATCGACGTCCACCGCACCGTCCCGGAGCTGTCCGTCCTGGGGGATGAGGAGCTCCGGGAGGTCGAGCTGCTCATCACCGGATGGGGGTCGCCGCGCCTGGACGCGGAGACGCTGGTGCGCCTCCCCCGCTTGCGCGCCGTCGTGCATACCGCGGGGACCTTGCGACATGTCGGCTCCGAGGCCCTGTGGGCGCGGGAGGATGTCGTGGTGACCACCGCTGCTCGCGCGAATGCGGTGCCGGTGGCCGAGTTCACGGTGGCGCAGATCCTGCTGGCCGGGAAGCAGAGCCTGCAGCGGGAGGCCGCGCATCGGCGGTGCCGGGGGCAGGAGCACACCTCGTCGATCGACCTCGGCGGCAACTACGGCGCCGTCGTCGGCCTCATCGGCGCCTCACGGGTGGGTCGCGAGGTCGCCCGGCTGCTGCGGCACTTCGACCTCACCGTCCTCATCAGCGATCCGTTCGTCAGCGGCGAGGAGGTCCGGCAGCTCGGCGCGGAGCCGAGCGCCCTGGACGACCTGTTCCGTCGAAGTGACGTGGTGAGCCTGCATGCCCCGGACGTCCGTTCGACGCAGGGCATGGTGACGAGGGAGCTGCTCGCCTCGATGCGGGACGGCACGACCTTCATCAATACCGCGCGTCCGGCTCTCGTCGACCTCGACGCCCTGCGCGAGCAGCTGCTCACCGGGCGCCTCAGCGCGGTGCTCGACGTCAACGACGACCTCGCCCCGGATGATCCGCTGTGGGAGGCACCGTCGGTCTCGATCACACCCCATATCGCCGGGTCGCTGGGCAATGAGCTGCACCGGCTGGGCGAGAGTGCGCTCGAGGAGGTCCGCCGCCTGCGCGCGGGTGAGCCCGCGCAGTATCCGGTGGATCGACGCGCCCTGGAGATCGTCGCCTGATCAGATGCCGGTCATCGAGGAGCACCCTCTCCTCGTCTCGTGCGGGCCGCTTCGAAGGCGGACGCACCGCAGGACTCCCGGACGACGAGGTGAGGCCGGAGCTTGACCTGCAGGACCGGTGAGCTGCGACCGTTCTCGAGCCGCCGCAGCATCACCTCGGCCGCCGTCGCCCCGAGGTGGAACTTCGCCGGGGACATCGCGCTGAGGGGCACTTCTGCCAGCTCGGCGAGCTCATCGTCGTAGGAGACCACGGCGAGGTCGCCGGGGACGGTGAGATCCCGTCGCGAGGCCGCGGCCTCCAGCAGAGCCGCCTCGCGGTCCCCGAACACCAGCGCTGCCGTACAGCCGTGCGCGAGCAGCTCGGAGAGCGCACGGTCGGCCCGCTCGGCATTCCACGCGCCGATCTCCTCTGCGATCACGATCTCCTGGAGGCCATCGGCCTCGCAGGCGGTGCGGTACCCGGCCCGGATCCCGGGAGCCGTATAGGGGACGCGGCGCAGCACCAGGCCGATGCGCTCGTGCCCGAGCCCCAGCAGATGCTGCATCGCATCGAAGCCGCCCCCGGCATGATCAGAGATCACGTGCTCCGACGGGTCCGCCGCACCGAGTTCGGGCAGAGAGCGCTCGAGCAGCACCACGGGGATCTTGAGCCGCTGGAGCGCCTCGACCCGGCGGAGGTTCTCCTGGGCTCGGCCGGCCTGGAAGGTCGGCACCACGATCACTCCTCGCACCTCGTCCGCGAGGATCGACTGCAGCGCCTCGCGCTCCTGCTCGACCTTGTAATTGGTGGTCGCGAGCGTGAGGGAGACACGGCGGGCGGCGAGCGTGGTCTCCAGCCCCTGGAGGACCTTCGCGTAGTACAGCGCGGTCTCGGGGATCAGGATCCCCACCCGTCCCTGACGGGCCTCCCGCACGGGTCGGCGCTCGCTGACGAAACTGCCGGCACCGCGGCGGCGCGTCACCAGCCCCTCCTGGACCAGGGCCTCATACGCCCGCCGGACGGTGGTCAGGGAGAGTCCCGTCTCCTGGAGCAGCTCGGTCTCGGTGGGCAGCTTGGTCCCTGGCGTCCAGGTGCCCGACAGGATCTGGCTGCGCAGCTGGGATGCGAGCTCCTCGAACTTCAATCCGCGCCGCCCGCTGCGGCTCCACACCGAACTCTTCGAGGGTCCCATGGACTGCCACCTCCGTAGATTCCTCGAGAACTCTGGTTTCACTTACCTCGAGGAACAGTAGCACCGGAACGGCCCGACGACGGAAGACCGGGCATCACAGCAGGTCAACGACGGACAGGACCCCTGACGTCAGCCCAGATCGGCGAGTCACATCACGGAGCGGCAAAACCATTGCTCAAGAACTTATTGATTACTTGCTTCTCCCGCTGGTCCGATAGTCGCACTTACTCTGAAAGGCCAGGTGAGTCGCGTGCTGCACTCTGCAACTCCGACACGACGTCAACTCTTCGCACTGGGAGCCGGCGGCGCCGCCGCGGCTTCCCTCGCCGCCTGTGGCGGCTCCTCCTCCGGCACGGGCTCCGGGGACTCGATCACGTACTGGTCGAACTGGAAGGAGGGGGAATCCCAGCAGTCCGTCATGAAGGAGGCCATCGCCGCCTTCGAGGACGAGACCGGGATCACGGTCAACGTGGAATGGCAGGGACGCCAGGTCACGCAGAAGATCGTGCCGGTGCTGAACACCCCGCAGGTGCCCGACATCCTCGATGGTGCCTTCGGCAAGCTCGCCCCGGTGCTCGCCGCGACCGGTCAGGTCCTCCCGCTCGACGACGTGTTCGCCTCCGATGTCGAGGGTGAGGCGATCACGGACGTGATCCCCGAGAAGTTCCGGAACGAATCGACGATGAAGGACGGCAGCCCCTGGCTGCTGCCCTTCTTCATCACCTCCGAGGCGATCTGGTACGACGCGGGGGAGAACCCCGAGATCGGCGAGGCCGCTCCGGAGAGCTGGGAGGAGTTCATCGCCCTGCTCGAGGACCTGAAGAGCCAGGGCAAGACCCCCCTCGCCGCCGACGGCGACGTCGGCGGCTACAACGTCGCCTGGTTCCAGACCGCCTACCTGCACCTGACCGGCGTCGGCGGCCTCAACGAGCTGGTCTCCGACGAGACCGGAGCTCTCTGGGACGAGGACGCGGCGCTCGAGGCCGCCCGCTGTGTGGAGCAGATCGTCCAGGGCGGCTATCTCATCCCCGGCTACGACGCCTCGAAGTGGCCCGCCCAGCAGCAGGCCTGGGCGACCAACGAGGCGGCTCTGCTGCTCAACGGCACGTGGATCCCGACGGAGACCGCGCCGTACGCCACCGAGGACTTCGAATACGCCGCGTTCCCGATCCCCTCCCCCGATCCCACGCAGGAGAAGATCATGCGAGCGGAGCCCACCGGCTTCGTCATCCCGGCACAGGCGAAGAACCCGGAGGCCGCCGCGGAGTTCGCGAAGTTCCTGCTGCGCCAGGAGTTCCAGGAGAAGATCGCCACCGAGGGCGGTCAGCTCCCCATCCGCGAAGGCATCGAGACGATCCCCGAGCTGGCGGACATCTCCTCCGCGATCGACGCGGCGGACAATACGTACCTGGCGGCCGACGGCATCACCTACTCGGGGTACATGGAGACCGTGATGTGGCCGATCAGCGACGAGCTGTTCCTCGGCAAGATCGATGCCGAGGAGTTCATCTCAGCGATGAAGGCCGGGCAGATCTCCTACTGGGAAGCGCAGCTCTGAGATGACGGCCCTCCTCAGCCAGCGCCCCGTGCGCCGCCCCCGGGGCGTCAGCCTCATCGAGGCGCAGAAGCGCAAGCTCTTCATCCCCCTGGTCGGCCCCGCCTTCCTGTTCTACACGCTGCTGGTGGTGGTCCCCTCGGCCGCCGCCCTCTGGATCAGCTTCCATCGCTGGCCGGGAGCCGGTCCGATGGAGTTCGTCGGGCTGCGCAACTATCCCCGGGTCGCGAAGGATCCGCTGTTCCAGCAGGCGTTCCTCAACACCATGCTGATCCTGGTGGTCGTGGGCGTGACGATCTTCGTCCTCGCCTTCTCGATGAGCCTGGTGCTGCGCAACATGTGGGGGAAGGGCCTCGTCCGCTCGGTGATCTTCTTCCCCCACCTGATCAACGCGCTCGTCTTCGGCGCGCTGGCAGGGTTCATCTTCAATCCGGGCGGCCTGGTGAACACGCTGCTGGCCCCGCTCGGGGTCACCGAGCCTCCGGCCTGGCTGGCCCAGGACAACATCTTCGTGCTCATCATGATCACGCTGGTGCTGACGCACACCGGGTACTTCACCACGATCCTGATGGCCGGCGTGGACCGCATCCCGCCGGAGTACTTCGAGGTGGCGTCGCTCGCCGGCTGCAGTGCATTCCAGCGCCTGCGGTACGTGATCATCCCGCTGACCTGGGAGGTCTTCGCCACCTGCGCGGTGCTGTGGACGATCAGCTCGGTGAAGATCTTCGAGCTCATCTGGGTCTTCGGCGGCTCCAGCGGCGCCGGCATCCCGCCCACCTCCAGCTGGACGGCTGCCGTGTACACCTACGTCACCGCGTTCTCGGGGCAGTCGATCCCGGCCTACGGGGCGGCCACCGCCTCCGCGATCATCTCGCTGGTCACGGTCTCGATCATCGTCCTGCTCATGCGGCGGGTCATGCGTCGCGACGCCATCCAGTACTGAACGACAAGGACAACGACGTGACCTCACTGATCCC
>JAKDNE010000227.1 GCA_030451965.1 Brachybacterium sp.
TCAATCAGTCCTGATAATTATCAGGCAGTCGCGAGCTGACGCAGCACGTACTGCATAGTTTTCGTTAGTGTCAGTTCGAGCCCTTGGGCACCTCAGTGGCTAGTTCGGCAAACTGAAATCCCAGCTCAAACTACGATTTACTCGTCTGATGCAACTACCGCTGCCGCAGCAACTCACGGCGCTGATCCGGGTGGGCCGACGTGCTGCGATTGCGGTATCTGCGCCAGATGCACCGGCCAATCCGTTCGGGTCAACGCTCGTCGAGTCACTGCAGACCTTCCCAGTAGGCGAAGCCGAACTGGACGATGACGATCGTGTAGATCACGCAGCCGACGAAGACGACCACCGAGGCGATGAGCGCGCCGACGCCGAGCTTCGGCGTCCCGGTGCTGCGGCTGAGGCGGATCCCGTTCCAGGCGCAGACGGCGGCGGTGATGGCGAGGACCGCCATGAAGTGCGGCAGCACGATCGCGCCGACGACGGCGAGCACGTTCATGATCAACGAGGCGATGATCCAGCCGCGGCCCGAGCGCCGCAGCCGGTCGGGCTGATCGGCGTCGACGGGCGCAGCGGGCGCGGCGGTGGCCGGGCTCGGGACGTTCTTGCCATTCCAGAAGTCAGGCGTCTCGCGCCTGGTCTCGGCGTGTGCGGGGTCGGCCATGGTTATCTCCTTGGGTCGGTGGGGCTGGTGGTGTGTACGGGTCAGGTGCGAGCGTCGGCGCGCTCGAGCACGACGGTGTTCGCGGCTGCCAGAAGCGTGCTCAGCAGCAGACAGGCGGCGATGATCGCGGCGATCACGCCGGCGGTGATGTCGCCGGTGTCGGCGAAGGTCGCCGTGCCCAGCTGGGTCGCCCTCGACAGCGCCGCGTAGGGGCTGATGAAGATCGCGGCATCGAGACCGACGACGAGCAGGAAGGCCGAGAACCCGGCCCCGAGGAAGGCGACAGCGACCGGTGCGGCGAAAGAGCGCATCTGCATCGACAGCCAGGACTGAAGGACGGCGACGGGAACGCTGGCGAGGATGATGAGCAGGGAGATCGCGAGATACTCCGGCGGCAGGAAGCCGGGCAGTCCGAAGCCGATCATTCCCAGCGCCACGGTGGTGACCACGGCGATGACCTGCATGATCGCGGCCAGAACGGAGATCACTGCGGCCTTGGCAATGATGATCTGCAGCGACGGCGTGGGTCCTGCCATCAGCGCGTTCCAGTTGCTGCCGCGGTGCTCGGCCCGCCAGACCAGCGAGGCGAGGATCGCGATGCCCACAGAGAGTGGGAAGAGGCCGTAGAAGACGATCGAGCGCATCCACAGCGTGTGCCAGCCGTCCTCGAGGCCACGCCCGTCGATGAGGGTCATGATCAATCCGGTGGCCACCAGCACGATGGGTAGCAAGACGACGACGGCCCAGCTCAGTGAGCGCTTGAGTTTCGAGAATTCTGCGGCGAGGGCGTTCATCTCAGACCTCCTGGCGGTCGAACGAGCGGGTGAACAGGGCGAAGATCGCGGCCGCGACGGCAGAGAGGCCGCCGATATTGAGGTAAGACGGCGCGAAGCCGGCCAGCTGTCCGTCGACGTAGCCGGCGGCAGCCGAGAGTGCGTAGTAGCCCCACGGTGTCAGGTGCGCGATCCACGTCGGCACCGCCGTCGAGATGAGCGCGACGACGGCACCGAGCAGCCCAAGGCCGATGCCGACGAGCTGGTTCTCGACACGGGCTGCGAGCACGACGTGCAACGCCAGCAGCGCGAGGCTCACGACGAGCAGGCACGCGGTCAGACCGAGCCAGCGTCCAGCCGGCCACGGGGCGTCGATGCCGACGGCGAGACCGACCGCGGCGAACGCCGCGCTGACGAGCACGGTGGCCCCGGCGACGAGAAGCCCGAGGGCCAGCAGCTTCGCCCGGCACAGACCGCCGGGCGTCACACCGGACGTCGCCGACATCAGCCATCCGCCGCCCTGGTGCTCGGCATCGACGAGACGGCTCGCGACGACCGCCAGCAACAGAGGTGCGGCGAGGGTGAATCCCGACCCCATCCCCATGAGCAGCGTGTTCCACGACGATGCACTGGTGCGGTCGAAGTCGGGGTTGAACACGGCTGCGTAGAGGCCGATGCCGGTGACGACGGCGAAGAGCACGGCGACGAGGAGAACGACGTGCAGGTGCCGCATCCTGGCGAACTCGTTAACGACGATGGCGCTCACAGTCCGCCTCCTGCCGTCAGGCCCATGAAGACGGACTCGAGCGTCTGCTCATCACGCCGGACGCCGTGGACGCCGATCCCCTCGGCCACCAGACCTGTGACGACGCCGGCTGTCGCCTCATCGCTGTCGACGCCGGCCAGCCGGACGGTCGTGTCCTCCAGGCGTGCGCCGTGCGCACGGGCGAGCATGGACTGCGCGCGCCGCGGATCCGAGCAGTCGATGAGTAGGTCGGGGGTGGCAGCGCTGAAGAGGTCGGCTCGGGTGCCCTGGAAGATCATCCGGCCCTGGCTGAGGATGCCGAGGACCGTGGCGGTCTTGTCGACCTCGCCGAGCAGGTGGGAGGAGACCATGACGGTCACTCCCCCGTCCGCGAGCCGGCGCAGCAGCTCGCGGATCTCCTCGATGCCGGCGGGGTCGAGGCCATTGGTCGGCTCGTCGAGGATAAGCAGCTTCGGCTGCCGGGCCAGAGCCATGGCAATGCCCAGGCGCTGCTTCATGCCCAGCGAGTACTCGCGCACCCGCTTGCCCATCTGGCCATGCATCCGCACGGTCTTGACTGCGAAGTCGACCTGCGCGTCGTCGAGGCCGAGCAGGCGCTGGACGATGCGCATGTTCTCTGCGCCGGTTAAGTGCGCATACCCGGGCGGGGACTCGATGAGCGAGCCGATGCTGCCCAGCAGCTGCCGTCGGGTGCTCCGGTTCATCGGCTGGCCCAGCACCTCGACCTCGCCGCCGGTGGGACGAATGAGCGAGAGCAGCATCTTCATGGTCGTCGACTTGCCCGAGCCGTTGGGCCCGAGGAAGCCGTAGACGCTGCCTTCAGGGATGCGCAGGTCGAGACCGTCGACGACAGTGCGGCCGCCGTAGGCCTTGGTGAGGTTCGAAGATTCGACGATGAAGGACATGCCTCCACTCTCGCGAGGATCGGCGGCGGTGTCGTCTGGCGAGGCGACTATCTTCGACTAGTCGATCTGCACTACGTCGGGCCGGTTCCGGCTCAGGTCGCAGGCGGGACCAGGCCCAGGCGGTGGGCGAGAACGACCGCCTGGACGCGGTCGCGCAGCTGGAGCTTGGTGAGAATGCGCTGCACGTGCACACGCGCGGTATTCTCCGAGATGACCAGCTCCTCAGCGATCTCCGCGTTGGACAGCCCGCGACCCGTGCACACGAGCACCTCCCGCTCACGCGCGGTGAGCTCGCCGAGCCGCTCGTCCGGTGCAGAGCCCGCGGTCGCAGGGAGCTGCGCTGCGAAGCGGTCGAGCAGGCGCTTCGTCGTCGACGGCGCGACCACGGCGTCGCCGGCGTGCACGTGGCGGATGGCCGCGGCGAGCTCCTCGAGCGGGGCGTCCTTGAGCAGGAAGCCCGAGGCCTCGGCCTGGATCGCGTCGTAGGCGTGCTCGTCGAGGTCGAAGGTCGTCAGCACCAGTACACGGGGCCCGCTGGTCTCGCGGATCCGCCGTGTGGCCTCGACGCCATACATGCGCGGCATCCGCACATCCATGAGCACGACGTCGACCTCGAGGTCGGTCAGCATCTCGAGCGCAGCCTGGCCGTCCTCGGCGTCGGCGACGACCTCGAACTCCGGCCGGGTGCTCAGCACCATGCGGAAGCCGGTTCGGTACATTTCCTGGTCATCGACCAGCATCAGCCGGATCGGTGCGTCATCGCTCATCGGTCATCTTCGATCGGTAGGAGGGCGTGGGCCTCGAACCCGCCACCGGACCGGGGACCTGCTTCCAGTGATCCGCCGTAGGCGCTGGCCCTCTGGCGCATGCCCACTAGTCCATGCCCGGTCGTCCAGGGGACCTCAGGTGTACTGCCGGTGGCCGCACCGTCGTCGACGATGCGCAGCGAGAGCTCGGTCGGGGCATACGAGAGGGTCACCGTGACCACGCTCAGCAACGGCCCACCATGCTTGCGCGCGTTCGTCAAAGACTCCTGCACGATCCGGTAGGCGGCCAGGTCCAGACCGGCCGGCAGCGCGACCGGCTCCCCCTCGATATGGAGGTCCACACGCAGGCCCGTCTGCCGTGCCTCGTCGACGAGTCCGTCGAGACGGCCGAGGCCGGGCTGTGGAGACCGCGACGTGCTGCTATCGTCGCGGAGTACATCGAGCATCCGCCGCATCTCCCCCATCGCATCGCGTCCGGTGTCGCGCACGCGCTCCATCGCGTGCGCGGCCTGCTCAGGACTCGAGGCCACCGTCTGCGCCGCGCCATCGGCCATGACGACCATCGTGCCGAGGCTGTGCGAGACGATGTCATGGATCTCGCGGGCGATCCGTGCCCGTTCCTCGGCTGCTGCGATCGCCTCCCGCGCATCACGCTCGCGCGCGAGCTGGTCGGCGCGGTCCTGCAGGGCGGTCATATGTCCGCGCCTCGACTGAGCCAGCAGCCCGATAGTCGCGAGGAAGAATCCGGTCAGGACGATCACCCCGACTTCACCGATCCGTACGTATTCCTTCGCCAGCAGTGGCTGGGCCGCGACCACGACCCACACCCCCACCAGAACTGACGCCACGAGAGTAGTCCGCCATCCGAATCGCGCACCCACGAAGTAGAGAAGTAGGCCGAGAAGGACCAGAGGCGCGGGCGATAGGCCGACGCCGAGCACCACGTAGCCCCACGCGCCAACGTAGACGAGTAGCGGAGTGATCCGCGGACCTCTGCTCCGGAGCACGTAGGCCGCGCAAAGCACTACTGACAGCACCAGGGCAACGATGAGCTGCGGGACCGAGAGGACGTTCAACCCGAAGTGCTGGACCGCAAGGTTCATCGCGTCGTACAGGAACAACGCCATCGCGACCACGATGCTGATGGGAGTCGCATGCCGCTCAGCCCACAGGCCGAACGGCGTTCCCGCGAGGGCAGCGCGCCGACGGCCTGCCGACTGGGCTGTCCTCGTCACGCTCATAGCACCTGATTTTACGGTGGCGGGGGCTGCCGCGCGAATAGGTGACATCTGATCTGGCTTGCCCTCTGGGCGGCCTGGAAGGATGTGCCCCATGCCCGCTCCCTACCCCCAGGAGTTCCGCGAGGATGTCGTGCGAGTGACCCGGTCCCGTGAGGACGGCGTCACGATCGCGCAGATCGCGAAGGACTTCGGCGTCCACGAGATGACGCTCCACAAATGGATCCGCCAAGCCGACATCGACGATGGCAATCGTCCCGGAAAGACACGGGAGGACTCCACCGAACTGCGCGACCTCCGCCGCCGCAACCGGCTGCTGGAGCAGGAGAACGAGGTCCTCCGCCGCGCTGCCGCCTA
>JAKDNE010000228.1 GCA_030451965.1 Brachybacterium sp.
CGGGCACTGAGCAGGGTTCTGATCAGCCCTCGCCCTCCGCGGCGGAGACCGACTCCCCGGTGGCGGCCGAGACCGCGCCCCGGAAGGACGACGCTGAGGCCGAGCAGGCCGACCCTGCGGAGCAGCCGGTTCCGGCCGAACAGGCCGGCGACGCAGAGCAGCCCCGTCCCGTGGAGCATCCCGCTGTGTCCGAGCCGGATGCCGCGTCTGCGACCCCGGCGGGGCCGGCCCCCGAGACCCCGGCGCCGGCGCAGCCCGCGGCCGACGAGCCCGCGTCGGCACCGGTGCCGACGGCGCCCAAGCCCACGGCACGCAGTCCGCGCCCCGGCGTCCCGTCACCGGCCGCCCTGGCCGCCAAGAAGCCGAGCGCCGCTCTGCTCCCTGTCGCTCCACCGGTCACCGAGTACGACCCGGAGCAGATCACCGCCGCCGCGGCGTTCGGCGCGGTGGCCGAGGACGGGACCGTCACGGTCCAGGACGGCACGCAGGTGCGAACCATCGGCACCACCACCGAGACGGATCCCCGGTCGGCGCTGGAGCCCTTCGCCCGTGGGTATCTCGATCTGGTTGCTTTCCTCGACCTCACCCGGACCACGCTCAACGCCCCCGAGCACACCCAGAACGAGTTGAACAGACTGCTCGAGAACCTGCGCAAGAACATGAAGGAGCCGCAGGTCGTGGGTGATATCCCGGCTCTGCGGATGCGTGCGAACGAGCTGCGGGAGCTGGCCAAGGAGAAGATCCGAGCCCTCGAGGCCAAGCGCGCCCAGGGCCGCGAGGAGGCCGTACGGCGCCGCACCGAGTTCGTCGAGTCCATCGAAGCACTGGTGGCCACGGATCCGGAGCAGATCTCCTGGAAGAACGCCGGGGGGACCATGCGTCAGATGGTCCCCACCTGGAAGCAGATGCAGACCGAAGACGTCTCCCTGGACCGCCCCACCGAGGAGGCGCTGTGGAAGCGGCTCTCCGCGGCCCGTGCGACCTTCGATCGGATGCGCAAGCAGTTCTTCTCCCAGCTGGATGCGAAGCATGCCGAGGCCGCACAGCTCAAGGAGCAGCTGATCGTGCGCGCCGAGGCGATGCAGGAGTCCACCGACTGGGGACCCACCGTGCGGGCCTACAAGGACCTGATGGACGAGTGGCGTCATGCCCCGCGCGGCAGCCGCAAGAAGGACGACGCGCAGTGGAAGCGGTTCAAGGCCGCGCAGGACACCTTCTTCCAGGCCCGCAACGCCGACCTCCACGAGACCGAGGCCGAGCAGCGCGAGAATCTCGCGGCCAAGGAGTCGCTGCTCTCCGAGGCCGAGGCCATCGACCCCGCGAAGGATCTGGAGGCGGCGAAGAAGAAGCTGCGCTCGGTGCAGGATCGCTGGGAGGAGGCCGGCAAGGTGCCCCGCGGCGACATGAGGCGGATCGATGACCGGCTGCGCACGGTGGAGCGGTCGGTGCAGAACGCCGAGCAGGACGAGTGGCGACGCACCGATCCGCGCACCAAGGCCAGGGTCGAGGGCGCTTCCTCGCAGCTCCATTCGGCGATCGCGTCCTACCAGGATGCGCTGGACAAGGCCGTGGCCGGCGGCGATCCGCAGACGATCGCCGAGGCCGAGGCGGCGCTCGAGGCTCGTAAGGAATGGCTCGCGGTGATCGAGCGCTCGGCGCGCGATCTCGGGTGACCTGCTCGCTCCAGCGCCGCCGCGACCGGCGACCGTTCCTCCACCGCCCCCGTCTGTCCACAGCGACAGGCGGGGGCGTTGCTCTGGGGCCATTGCCAGGCCAGAGTCGGTGCATGGAACCGCTCCTCGCCCCTGCCCCGCCCGGGCCGACTGCTTCGGCCGTGCCGCCGAGCCCGGGCATCGGCACGGACGGAGTCCGGCCGGACCGCCTCTCCGCCATCGGGCTGTGCGCCGCCTGGTCCCGTCATGCGGCGGAGCTCGCGGTGCCGATAGGCACGGCGCTCCAGCGCTGGGAAGAGACACCACCCACCCGTGTGCTCATCGCAGAGGGCTATCTCATGCGACTGCTGCCGGGACGGTACGTCCCGCCCGACCTGCTGGGCACCGCTGTGCAGCGGGCGCTCGGCCTCGGCTGCGCGCTCGGCGCCCAGCTGCAGTCACATCATGTGATCGCCGGTCCCTCCGCGGCCTGGGTGATGCTGGGCGGGCAGCCCCCGGCCCCGGCTGAGCTGCTCTCCTCAGCGCATCGGGGCGACGTGGCAGGGGTCGTGATGCGCACGGCACGGTTGCAGCCCGATGAGGTCGAGACGATCGGCGGCACCCCGATCACCATCCCGACGCGCACGGCGATGGATCTGCTCAGGTTCACTCCGGTGCCGGTCGCCGCACCCCTGCTGCGAGCGCTGGTCGCCACCGGTCACACCGAGGTCGAGGAGGTCCGTCGTCGCCTGCATCGGATGCACCGCCATCCCGGGGTGCAGTCCGCACGGGAGCGGCTGGAGAAAGTGCTGGGTGGTCAGTGGGACGAGAGCTGGGACGCCGCCCCCACGGGCTTGCCATCGGCCGTGACCCGGTAGACGTCGTAGACACCCTCGATCCGCCGCACGTGCGCGAGAACGGACTGGAGGTGCGAGGGATCGGCCAGCTCGAAGGAGAAGAAGCTGGTGGCCAGACGGTCACTGTTGGACTGCGCGGAGGCCGAGTGCAGGTTCACCTGCTGCTCGGAGATGACCAGGGCGATATCGGTGAGCAGACGCGGGCGGTCCAGGGCCTCGATCTTGATGTGTACGAGATACGCGGTGCTGTGACGTCCCGACCAGGAGACCTCGACCATGCGATCGGGCTGCTGGTCCTGCAGCTGGATCGCGTTCGTGCAGGTCTCGTGGTGGACGGAGATGCCCGAGCCGCGCGTGATGAAGCCGACGATCGGGTCCCCCGGCACGGGAGCGCAGCATTTGGCGAGCTTGACCCACAGATCGGCATGCCCGTCGACGATGACGCCCTGGTCGGTCTCCGAGGCGCGCCGCTCCTCCCGCCCCGCACGCGAGCGCACCCGGGACGGCATCGTGATCTCGGCCAGGTCCTCCTCCGCGCCGACGCTGCCCCCGAAGGACGCCCGCAGCTTCTCGACCACGTGCTGTGCGCCGGTGTGCCCTTCACCGATCGAGGTGTAGAGGGCATCGACCGAGGGAAGGTTCAGATCGTCGGCGGCGGTGGCGAGCGTGTCGTGGGTCAGCAGGCGCCGCATGGGCAGGTCCTGCCGGCGCAGCGCCTTGGCGAGTTCCTCCTTGCCCTTCTCCAGCGCCTCCCCCCGGCGCTCCTTGGAGAACCAGTGACGGATCTTGCTGCGGGCGCGCGGCGACTTCACGAAGCCGAGCCAGTCCCGGCTGGGGCCGGCGTCGGGAGATTTCGAGGTGAAGACCTCGACCACGTCGCCGGTGGACAGGCTCGACTCGAGCGAGACCAGGCGACCGTTGACCCGCGCGCCGATGGTGCGGTGCCCCACTTCCGTGTGCACCGAATAGGCGAAGTCCACGGGCGTGGAGCCCTGCGGGAGCGCCAGCACATCCCCCTTCGGGGTGAAGATGTACACCTCCTGCGTGTTGATCTCGAAGCGCAGCGAGTCCAGGAACTCACCGGAGTCGGTGGTCTCCTTCTGCCAGTCCATGAGCTGGCGCAGCCAGGCCGCGTCGCTGCCTCCCGGGGCTGCGTCGCCAGCGCCCTGGGCACCGGCCATCGCCTTGTACTTCCAGTGCGCGGCGACGCCGTACTCCGCCCGCCTGTGCATCTCCCGGGTGCGGATCTGGATCTCCACCGGCTTGCCGGTCGGTCCGATCACCGTGGTGTGCAGCGACTGGTAGAGGTTGAACTTCGGCAGCGCGATGTAGTCCTTGAACCGTCCCTGCACCGGCGACCAGCGGGCGTGCAGCGTGCCCAGCACTCCGTAGCAGTCGCGGACGGTGTCCACCAGCACGCGCACTCCGACCAGGTCGTAGATGTCGGAGAAGTCCCGGCCCCGCACGATCATCTTCTGGTAGATCGAGTAGTAGTGCTTGGGCCGCCCCGTGACCTCTGCCTTGATCTTCGCCTTCCGCAGATCCTCGTTGATCTGGGTGGAGACGGTCGTCAGGTACTGCTCCCGGGCCGGAGCGTGCTGCGCGACCAGGGAGACGATCTCCTCGTAGACCTTCGGGTACAGCACCTGGAAGGAGAGGTCCTCGAGCTCCCACTTCATGGTGTTCAGGCCCAGCCGGTGCGCCAGCGGGGCGTAGATCTCGAGGGTCTCCTTCGCCTTCCGCTCCGCAGAGGCGGCCGGGACGTACTTCCAGGTGCGGGCGTTGTGCAGCCGGTCTGCGAGCTTGATCAGCAGCACGCGCACGTCACGGCTCATCGCCACGATCATCTTGCGGACGGTCTCCGCCTGCGCGGCCTCGCCGTAGGTGACCTTGTCGAGCTTCGTCACGCCATCGACCAGCACGGCGATCACCTCGCCGAACTCACTGCGCAGCCGTTCCAGCGAATAGTCGGTGTCCTCGACCGTGTCGTGCAGGAGGGCGGCGGCGATCACCTCGGCCGGGGAGCCCAGCTCCGCGAGGATCATCGCGACCGACACCGGATGGGTGATGTACGGGTCGCCGCTCTTCCGGGTCTGCCCGCGATGAGCCTGCTCCGCGACGGTGTACGCGCGACGGACGAGGTCGGGGTTCTCCTTCGGGCTGACCGCCGTCATGGTCTCCAGCAGCGGGGCCAGCAGAGGATCGACAGACGCTCCGGCGCGTGAGGAGAAGAAGGACAGCCTCGAGCGGCTCCGGCGGGATGCCGAGGGCGGGGGCATGGGCGTCGACGCGGCCGGCGGCGCAGACGCGCTGGCCTCACCACCCGTCGGGACGGAGGCCCTCGAGGGCGGGGATGCTGGCTCCTGCGGCATGCACACCTCCTGGCTGAGAGGCCCAGTCTACGCGCGGGTCACGACTGGTCCGGACGTCGCCTCCGAGCGGCATGCGGGCCCCGGTCCGGGATCAGTCCTCGATCCGCCAGACGGTCGAGAGCTCGGTGTCCGGCAGTCGATCGCGCCCGCCGAGCCCCGCGAGCTCGATGAGGAACGTGGCACCGAGCACCTCCACGTCGAACCGTCGGGTCAGCTCGAGCGTCGCCGCCGCAGTGCCGCCTGTGGCCAGCAGGTCATCCACCAGCAGGACGCGGGCCCCGGCCGGGAAGGGATCCTGCGGGATCTCGATCCTGGCGCTGCCGTATTCGAGGTCATAGGTGAGCCCGGCGGGATCGCCCGGCAGCTTCCCGGCCTTGCGCACCGGGATGAATCCGGCCCCGATCTCGTACGCCAGCGGGGCGCCGAGGACGAAACCGCGCGCCTCGGTGCCGACGATGTACTCGACACCTTCGGGGAGCAGGGTGCACCAGTGCTGGATCACGGTGCGCAGCGCGATGGGGTCCCGCAGCAGCGGGGTGATGTCGCGGAACAGCACTCCCGGGATCGGGAAGTCCGGATGCTC
>JAKDNE010000229.1 GCA_030451965.1 Brachybacterium sp.
TCCCCGCCCCCGTCGCTCGCTTCGACGACGTCGCCGCCGGGCGCAGCCTGCAGTTCTCCCGGGCCGAACGGGTGATCCGGGCCCATCGCCCCGAGCAGGTGCGGCCGGCGCTCGCCGAGGTCGAGGAGGCGGTGGCCGGTGGGGCCTGGGCCTTCGGGATGATCGCCTACGAGGCCGCTGCGGGTCTGGATGCGGATGCGCGCGTCCACGCCCCGCAGGAGGGCCTGCCGCTGGTGTGGTTCGGGATCGCCGAGGCACCCGACGAGCAGGTCTCGCCGCTGACCACTGGGGAGGGGTTCGAGATCGCGTCCTGGGTGCCTGACTGGACGAGCGCGCAGCATGCCGCACGCGTCGACGCGGTGCGGGCCGCGATCGCCGAGGGCGTGACCTACCAGTGCAACCTCACCACCCGGCTGCGCTCGCGCTTCACCGGCGACGCCTTCGGGCTGTACGGCGAGCTCGCGCACCGTCAGCGCGGCGCCCACCACGCCTTCCTGGACCTCGAGGAGCACACCGTGGTCAGCGCGAGCCCCGAATCCTTCCTCAGCTGGCAGGACGGCCGGCTGCATGCCGCCCCGATGAAGGGGACCGCCGCCCGGGGGCAGGGCCCGGTGCAGGACCGCGCCGCCCGGGAGGCGCTGCGGGCGAGCGAGAAGGACCGCGCGGAGAACGTGATGATCGTGGACCTGCTGCGCAACGACCTGGCACGGGTGTGCGAACCCGGCAGTGTGCAGGTCACCGACCTGCTGCGGGCCGAGCAGTATCCGACGCTCTGGCAGCTGACCTCGTCCGTCCAGGGCCGGCCGCGCCCCGGGACCGGGCTGGTCCAGATGCTCGAGGCGCTGTTCCCCTGCGGCTCGATCACCGGGGCGCCCAAGCTGTCCACCATGGGGCTCATCGCCGAGCTCGAGGACGCCCCGCGCGGCGCGTACTGCGGGGCGCTGGGCTACCTCGCCCCCGGCCCCGTGCCGAGGGCCCGCTTCAACGTCGCGATCCGCACCGTGGTGATCGACGGGGCCGACGGCTCCGCGGTCTACGGCGCCGGCGGCGGTGTCACCTGGGCCTCCACCGCCGAGGGAGAGTAGGACGAACTGCTGGTCAAGGCCGCGGTGCTGCCGACAGGAACCCGGGAGCCCTTCGCCCTGCTGGAGACCTTCGCCGTCGTCCGCGGCGAGGCCCGGAACCTCGAGACGCATCTGGACCGGATGCTCGACTCGGCGGCACGCTTCGGGATCCCGATCGGCCGCGCAATGCTGGAAGATGCCGCCCGCGAGGGCGTGGCCAGCACCGGCGAGGAGCCGACCCTGGTGCGGCTGGCGCTGCGACGCAGCGGCGCGCTGGAGGTCTCCTCCCGACCGCTGAGGCCCGCGCCCGTTCCGGTGCGGCTCGCGCTCGACACCGAGCTCACCCGGTTCCCGACCGGGCTCAGCGCTCACAAGACCACGGTGCGTGATCACCTGGTCGCCGCGATGCGGCGTCATCCCGACGCGGACGATGTGGTGCTGCGGGGCGAGCACGGCCGTGCCGTCGAGACCACGATCTCGACCCTCCTCGCCCGGATCGACGGCCGCTGGTGCACCCCGCCGCTGACCGACGGCTGCCTCGACGGCGTCGGCCGCCGCCTCGCCCTCGGGCGCGGCGAGCTGGTGGAGCGGCCGCTCACCACGGTGATGCTGCGAGAGGCGGAGTCGCTGGCTGTGCTCAGCTCCGCCCGGGGGTGGCGTCCGGCGATGCTGGTGGAGGGGGCGTCCCCGCAGCAGGACTGACTCGTGCGCCGCACCGGTGCCCTCTGCGCCGTCCAGCACGTCACCTCCGGCGTGCATCGCGAGGACTGTGCCGGTGCGCGATGATGGGCCGGTGAAGGACATCGGCCGCGGAGGAGTGCTCGTGGGGATGATCGGAAGCCTGCTCACTGCCTGTGGCCTGGGTCGGCGCAGCGACGTCACCGCTGTCCAGGACGCATTGCGGGGCGCCGTGGAGGCGCTGCCGGAGCACCTGGCCGGGAAGGTGCAGTTCCAGGACTCCGCCCACGCCGGGACCACGATCAGCGGAGTGCTGGTCCTGGCCGGGCAGGACCGAGTCCAGCTCGAGCAGTCGCTGCTCGTCGTCCTGGAGACGGTCAGCGGCACCTATGACGAGCAGTCGGGGGTGAGGACGGCCTTCGTGCGGATCGAAGCGCATCCCGAGGGTGATCGTGACACCCGTGCGACGACGGCCGGTGTGCTCCCGCCCAGCTCCGATGCGAACGTCACCACCGAGGACCTCGCGGCGCGCTTCGGGGGCTGAGGGCGGAGATCTCAGATCGCGAGCTCGCCGTCCTCGACGACGACCCGACCACCGGCCAGGACCAGCTCGCGCCGCGGAGTGCGCAGCAGCGCATCCTGCACGTTCTCGGCCTCCATCAGCACCACGTCGGCCCGGGATCCGGGGACCAGCCCGTGCTGGTCGCGATGCACGAAGGGGGCGGAGTCCGTGGTGGTCAGGTGCACGGCCGCGGCCAGATCCTCGTCGTAGCGGAGGCCGTGCTGTCTCGCGAAGCCGAGGGCGATGCGCAGCATGTCGCCGTCGCCGTACGGGGACCACAGGTCGCGGATCCCGTCGGTGCCCAGTCCGAGCCGGACCCCGTGCTCGCGCATCGACGCCCACGGCAAGGGACCCTGCCCCGGGGGTGCCACGGAGGTCCAGGAGATCCCTGCCTCGCCGAGCGCGGCGACCAGCTCCTCCTGACGACCGCCCTGCGCGTCCCCGAGCGCGAAGCCGTGGGAGACGTTCACCCGGCCCTGCAGCTCGGCCTGCACCGTCCGCTCGATGAGCAGCTCGATCTGGAAGATCCCCAGGTCGTTGCCGTCATGGAGGTGGATGTCCAGTCCCACCCCGCGGTCCACGGCGATCTGGACCAGGCCGTCGAGCTGGGCGACGGGATCGCGGTCGATGCCGGCCGGGTCCAGGCCGCCGATGCTGGTCGCGCCCTCCTGGGCGGCGCGGTCCAGCAGCTCGAGCACTCCCGGCCGACGCAGCACGCCGTCCTGCGGGAAAGCGACGATCTCCACCTCGAGCGCACCGCCCAACCGCTCCGCAGCGGCCCGCACCGAGGCGATGCCGTCCAGCCCCACCCCGAGATCCACGTCCACATGGGTGCGGGTGGCGGTGGTGCCGTGGCGCAGGAACTCCTTCATGACCAGCTCGGTCGAGTCGGTGCTGGGGATCCCGAGCGCCGAGCGCTCGGCGCGCTCGTGGGCGATGCGGCCCTGCGTGGTGGCCTCGCCGCCGTGGGGCACCCAGGGCTTGCCCCACCAGCTCTTGTCGACATGGGCGTGGGAGTTGATCAGGCCCGGCAGTGCGAGCATCCCGTGGCCGTCGAGCACCTCCGTGCCCGTGGGGACCGGACTGCCCGGGCGGTGCGGGGCAAGACCGGTGAGGAGACCGTCCTCGAGACTCAGGTCGACGCTCTCGGCGCCCCACGGGCGGATGTTCTGCAGCAGCACGGTGGTCATGCCAGCACGGTATGCCACCGGGGCAGACGCCGGATCTGCGGCGGCGCGTCAGCGCGTGACGTCGAGGCGCCCCACCCAGGAGACCGGCGAGACCCGGCCCTCCTCCAGCTGGTACTGGCAGCCCACGATGCCCAGCTCGCCCGCGGCGACCGCGTCGGAGATGACCGTCGACTGCCGCATCAGGGCGTTCACGGTCTCGTCGAGGTGACGGCGACCCACCGCGTCCGCCTCGATCAGGGTCGGGTCCACGTAGGGGCTGACCTGCTGGGAGGCGAACCACTCCGTCTGCACGGACGGCTGGATCGCCTCGAGCTCCTTGCGGATCGCGGGAGTGACCTCGCTGGGGGAGGCGGTGGTCAGATCGATCGCAGCCCTCACCGCACCGCAGGAGGCGTGGGCGAGCACCACGATCACCGCGACGTTCAGCTCGGCCACCGCGAACTCCATGGTCGCCACCGTGTTCTCGTTCGCGATCTGGCCGATGTTGCGCACCACGAACAGGTCCCCGAGGCCGCAGTCGAAGAGGATCTCCGCCGCGACGCGTGAGTCCGAGCAGCCCAGGAACGCCGCGTTCGGCGCCTGGCTGCCGCGCAGCTCGCTGCGTCGCGCCGCGTTCTGCTGGGGGTGGTGGAGGTCTCCTGCCATGAACCGTTCGTTGCCCTCGACGAGTGCATCCCAGGCCTGCTGGACGGTCACGCGGGGAGAGGTCATGTCGAAGATTCCTTCGGAGAGAGGACGGAGCCGGCGACTGCCGGTCCCGCCGCAGAATACTCCTGTCCTCACCCCTCCTCGGGGACGGAGACGTTCACCTGCCGCACGATCCCGAAGCGGTCGGTGAACGAGCCGTAGATATCGCCCTACATCGCTTCTCCAGCGGCATCTCGACGGTGCCGCCCTCGCAGAGGTGCTGGAATGCCCGGCGCAGCGGGGTCTCGTCATCGCCCCTCAGCGCGAGCGTGACATCGGCTCCCTGCGAGCGGGTGGAACGGTCCGCGGCCGGGGGAGCGATCTGGATCGGGCAGACAGCGCCGGCAGCGGAGGAGTGGACCACCCTCCCTGGATTAATACCCCTCAGGGGTATAAATTCGGGGTGTTCCACCACTCGCGAGGAAGAGACGGCAGGCATGAGGCACGAGCAGACAGTCGACGTCCCGCAGGGCCACGACACGGCCGAAGGCGGTCATGAACACTCCGAACACTCCGGGCACGGCGATCATGTCGCGCAGTTCCGTCGCCTGTTCTGGATCATGCTCGTGCTGGCGATCCCGGTCGTCGCCCTGACGCCGATGATCGCGGGGCTGGTCGGCTTCCAGCCGCCGGAGACCGGATGGGTCCCCTGGGTCTCTCCGGTGCTCGGCACCGTCCTGTACGTGTGGGGCGGCAGGCCCTTCCTCACCGGTGGCGTCGCGGAGATCCGTTCCCGACAGCCCGGGATGATGCTGCTGATCGGACTCGCGATCACGGTCGCGTTCCTCGCCTCCTGGGGCTCGACCCTCGGCGTGCTCGATCCGCAGCTGAGCTTCTGGTGGGAGCTCGCGCTCCTGATCGTGATCATGCTGCTGGGCCACTGGATCGAGATGAGCTCCCTCGCGCAGACCAGCTCGGCCCTGGACTCCCTCGCCGCACTGCTGCCCGACGAGGCGGAGAAGATCGTCGGGGAGCAGGTCGTCGCCGTCGCGCCGACGGACCTGGTCGTCGGGGACATGGTCATCGTCCGCCCCGGCGCTTCCGTCCCGGCGGACGGTCGGGTCGTCGACGGCTCGGCGAGCATGGATGAATCCATGATCACCGGGGAATCCGGGACCATGCGGAGGGAGGCCGGGGACAACGTCGTCGCCGGCACCGTCGCCACCGACTCCGGTCTCCGGGTCGAGGTAACCGCCACCGGGGATGACACCGCGCTGGCCGGCATCCGCGCACTCGTCTCCGACGCGCAGAGCTCGTCCTCGC
>JAKDNE010000010.1 GCA_030451965.1 Brachybacterium sp.
GCGGCCCCGGCGCGCCGCGGAGTCGCCCTGGACATGGTGCTGCTGCTGGCCCTGGTGCTGCTGACGATCACGCTCGCCGAGGGCATCGGCATCCGTTCCCTGCAGGTCACCTCCTCGATCACGATCACTGTGCTGCCTCTGGTCTTCGCCGTGATCCTCACGATGGTGCTGGGCGTCCCGGTGTGGCGGAAGGGGATCCTGCGCCGTGTCTACTCCGAGCGCAACGTCGCCTTCTCCGGCGCGTTCCTGATCATCATCATGCTGCCGCTGATGGCGCGATACGGGGCGGACGTCGCCCCGCGGCTGGGCGAGATCATCTCCATCGGCTGGGTGTTCCTGCTGCAGGAGCTCGGCAACCTCGGCACCGTGGTGCTCGGCCTGCCGATCGCGCTGCTGCTCGGCCTGCGCCGCCACGCTATCGGTTCGACG
This sequence comes from Brachybacterium sp., assembly GCA_030451965.1. Classification (GTDB taxonomy): domain Bacteria; phylum Actinomycetota; class Actinomycetes; order Actinomycetales; family Dermabacteraceae; genus Brachybacterium. The sequence continues at coordinate 430 of JAKDNE010000010.1, forward strand.
CTGGGCCTGGGACGGGAGGGGCAGCTCGCCTACATCACCGAGAAGTACACCCTGAACTCCGATCCCGGCCGCGGAGTGCTCTCGATCTATCTCATCGGCACCTTGTTCGGCGCACTGTTCTTCTCCTTCCTCGCCCCGATCCTGCTGGGCACGGGGTTGGACGTGCGCGCTCTGGCGATCGCCTCGGGGATGGGTTCGGCGTCCATGATGACCGGGGCCTCCTCGACGCTCGCCGGCCAGCTGCCGGAGATGCAGGACACGATCATCTCGTACGCGGCTGCCAGCCAGCTGCTGACCAGCTTCATCGGCACCTACACGATGGTCTTCCTGGCCGTCCCGCTGCAGCGGGCCATGTACAACCTGCTGATGCGGGGCAAGGATCGGATCGCGGCGCCGAGCGCCGCCGCGACCGTCCGGACGGGCGGCTCCGGGGCGACCGGCGAGGCCGGTCCGAGCGTCGGCGAGCTGTTCGCCGTGCGCCGCTACGGGATGTTCATGGGCGTGCTGCTGCTCTCGGTCGCCCTGGTGCTGTTCACCCAGCAGCTGAAGCTGTGGGTGAACCCGGAGTCGACGCCGATCACCGCTCTCACCCTCGGAGGGCTGGCGACGCTGTGGCTGTTCTCCCTGCTCGGCCTCATCATCGGGGACCTGATGACCCTCAGCCGCCTGCCGGTGGTACGGGATTTCCCGGTGCTGGGCTGGGTCTCCTTGGTCTCGCTCGTCGGCTGCCTGGCCTGGAGCGGTTTCGTCGGCGCCATCGGCGCGGTCGACTTCCTGTCGCTGACCACCCCGATCCTCGCCTTCGCCGGAATCAGCGTCGCGGATCGCCTGGTGGATCTTTCCAAGACCTCGTGGAAAGTGGCGATCACCGCCATCTTCGTGTTCATCGGCACCTACGTCGGCTCTGCCCTGCTGGCGCAGTTCGGCCTGTCCGTCACGGGGGTGTGACGCTGGGGGCCTCGGCATCGCCTTCCAGTCGGAGCCGGCGTGAGCCGCCTCGTTCACAGCGACACGATCAGCAGTGTCCCCGCATACACCAGTCCCGAGGCGACCAGCACGATGGTGGTGTAGCCGAGGATGTCGCGCATCTTCAGGCCGGCGATGGCCAGCAGCGGGAGCGCCCAGAACGGCTGGATCATGTTCGTCCACTGGTCGCCGTAGGAGACGGCCATGATGGTGACCGCGGGATCCACGCCGAGATCGGCGCCGGCGCCCAGCATGATCGGACCCTGCACCGCGAACTGTCCGCCGCCGGAGGGCACGAAGAAGTTCACCAGTCCCGACGCGAGGAACGCGAAGAGGCCGAAGGTGGTGGTGGTCGAGATCGAGACGAACGCGTCGGAGAACACCTGCACCAGCCCGGAACCGACCATCATCCCCAGGATCCCGGCGTACAGCGGGAACTGCAGCAGGATCTCGCCCACGTTGGAAGCGGCGTTCTTGGTCAGGTGGATCAGCTCGAAGGGATTGCGCACCAGCAGCAGGATCAGGGCGAGGAAGGACCAGTTCACGGTGTCCAGGGTCAAGGTGCCGCCCTGGACGAAGTGCAGCACCAGGTACGCCACCAGCGCGAGGCCGACCAGACCGGTCACGATCCGACTGGCGTCGAGCCGGTCGGCCGGGGTGACGATCTCCTCCTGGCCGTCCTCCGCCTGCTCGCGTGCATCGACTGTGAGCTCCGAGACCTCGTCACCCCGTCGCGGGGCCACCAGGTAGAGCGCGAGCGCGACCACGAGGATCGTCACCGCCGCGGCACTCATGTTCCAGGCCGAGAAGACGGTCTCGGTGATCGGGATCGGCTGTCCGCCCAGGGACTCCATGAGGAACGAGTCCTCGGTGGCGGCGGTCAGCGGTCCGGAGGCCGAGTAGCCCATGTGCCAGACCACGAAGCCGCCGAAGCCGGCGGCCACCAGCATCGGGAAGTGCAGCTTCAGCCCGCGCTCGCGGCCCTGGTAGGCAACCTCGCGCGCCAGCAGGCCTCCCACGACCAGGCCCAGGCCCCAGGTGATGAGGGAGGCGATGGCGGCGACCACGAAGACGAAGACGTAGGCGGTCAGCTCGGTCTTCGGGACCGACGCGAGGAAGGCCAGGATCTTCCGCACCGGTCCGGTGTTGGCCAGCATGTGCCCCAGCAGCAGGATCAGCGCCATCTGGGTCATGAAGGCCAGCAGGCCGGACAGTCCATCACCCCAATGCACGACCAGGTCGGCGGGACCGGTGTCGGTGAGGATCAGCCCCAGTGCCGCGACGATGACGGTCAGGACGATCGAGAACACGAGGGCGGAGGGGATGAATCGCTCCCCCACGTGGTTCAGAGGGCGCATGGCGCGTGAGATCGCCGTGCCCTCCTTCCGGGTGGGGCGGGATTCGGGCGCGCTGGACATGCAGTGGACTCCTCAGGGATGAGGCCGGTCCGCACGACGTCGTGCCGAGGACCAGGCCCTGAACTGATGTGACTGTCGCCACCATAGGACGGATCCTGTCGTGACGTGGCGCGACGGCTCGGCGAGTCGTTCTCGTGGCCCGAAGCCGGTGACCGCCGCTCCCGGGCGCGTAATCTTGCCGGGTCGCTCCCGCCCGAGCGGTGCCCGACGTGCTGAAGGATCCGCCTCATGTCCCCCACCGATCACCCCGTCCCGCCTGCTGCGGCAGGTACCGATCCTGACCCGCGCCTGGGCCGACCCTGGCCCGCGCTGTGGTCGATCGTGCTGGGATTCTTCATGATCCTGGTGGACACCACCATCGTCACCGTCGCGATCCCCCGCATGCAGGAGGACCTGGACACTGATCTGCCCTCCCTGCTCTGGGTGACCAGCGCCTATCTGCTCGCCTATGCCGTGCCGCTGCTGATCACCGGGCGCCTGGGCGATCGCTTCGGGATGAAGGCGATGTACATGGCGGGCCTGGCTGTGTTCACGGTCTCGAGCCTGTGGTGCGGGCTGTCCGGGAGCGTGGAGATGCTGATCCTGGCGCGGGTGGTGCAGGGGCTCGGCGCCGGGATGATGACCCCGCAGACGATGTCCATGATCACCCGGATGTTCGCCCCTGCCGACCGTGGCCAGGCCCTGGCCCTGTGGGGCGCGACCGCCGGGGTCGCCACGCTGGTGGGACCGATCGCGGGCGGCCTGCTGGTGGACGGGCCCGGCTGGGAGTGGATCTTCTTCGTCAACGTTCCCGTCGGCGTGATCGGACTGCTGCTGGCGGGACGGAACGTGCCCCGCTTCGCCCGGCGCGTGCACTCCTTCGACTGGCTCGGCGTGGTGCTCTCCGCGGTCGGGCTGTTCCTGCTCGTCTTCGGCATCCAGGAGGGCACCTCCTACGACTGGGGCACGATCACCGATTCGCTCGAGATCGGCCCGCTGGACACGCACCTGCCGATCAGCGTGCCGGGGCTGATCATCGCCGGGGTCCTGATCATGTCGGCGTTCGTCGCCTGGCAGCGGCTGAATCGTCGGGAACCGCTGGTGCCGCTCGGCCTGTTCCGCGACCGGAACTTCTCGGTCGCGAACATCGCGATCGCGATGATGGGTGCCATCGTGCTCACGCTGTCCTTCCCGATCACCCTGTTCTTCCAACGGGTGATGGGGATGTCCCCCACCGAGGCGGCGCTGATGACGGCGCCGATGGCGGTGGTCTCCCTCGTCCTCGCCCCGGTGGTGGGCAAGAACATGACCCGCTACGACCCCCGGTGGATGGCCGTGGGCGGTTTCGCTTCGCTCGCCGCCGGGCTCGCCTGGCTCGCCGTCCTGATGCGGCCCGACGCGTCGGTGGTGCTGCTGCTGGTGCCGTTCGTGCTGGTGGGCCTCGGCAACGCACTGATCTGGGGACCGCTGTCGCTGACGGCTACCCGCAACCTGGCGCCGTCGCAGGCCGGCGCCGGTTCCGGCGTGTACAACGAGACCCGCCAGATCGGCTCCGTGCTGGGCTCGGCGGGCATCGCGACGGTGATGAACGACCGCATCGGCGTCCGGATCACGGAAGCGCTCCAGGACGATCCCGCCGCTGCGGCCGGTGTCGGCGGTGAGCGCTCCCTCCCCACCGACGGCAACGTGCCGGAGCTCCTCCACGCGCCCTTCGCCGCAGCCATGGCCGACGCGATGCTGCTGCCGGTGGCGCTGTCGCTGGTGGGCGTGGCCGCCGCGCTCTTCATCGGCCGTCCGGTGGACTCCGGGGCGTGGGCCGAGGACGTCTGAGCGACGCAGGGTCCCGGTCAGCGCTCCCGTCGAAGGCGCGAGACGGCGTCGGTGACGCGCGTGGGGAGGCGCACAGCCCGTCGGGACCGGTCCTCCGCCTCGATGACCTGGCGGGAGACGGTGCGCAGTCGCTTGTCCATCGTCTTGCGCCGCGCCTCGGCCGCTGCAACACGCTTCTCCGCCGCCTCAGCCCGCTGCAGGGTCTCCTCGAGACGCTTCTCGACCTCCTCGATCCGCAGGCCGAGCCGAGTGATCTGGTCCTTGTTCCGCTTCTGCCGTGCGGCGGCTTCTCGCCGGATCGCGGTCTGGGTCTGCTTGCGCCGGACCTCCCGGTCCTGGAGCACGGCATGACGGTGCGTCGTCTCCGGTGGCTCCCCGAGCCAGGTGGGACGGACGGCGGAGGGGAAGGACACCTCCTGGATCCTCTGTTCGTACTCGAGACGAGCAGATTCCTGGCCCGGGTCGTAGATGTGCTCGAAGCCGTTGTCATGCAGGAAGGTGCTCAGGGTGTCGAAGCGTTCGGCATGGCCGCGGTTGAACTCCGTGAAGTCGGCCCGGGCGTACAGCTCCTGGACTGTCTCCGGAACGGCGTCGCGCCCCCATGTCTGGTACGGGATGCCGTGGTAGCGCGCCAGCTCCAGGGTTCTGGAGTCGTGGGCCAGCATGACGCTGGGGGTACCTGCCAGCACCGCCGCGATGTTGCCGTGCGCCCGGGCCCCGAAGGAGAAATCCATCTGTGAGAGGCGGTCGATCCATGGATAGGCGTCGATGAACATCTCGGCCCGCGACGCTGTGAACTGGGGATGGGACCGCTCCAGCGGCAGTCGAGGGTCGGCGGTCTCGTAGGGCGAGGTGGCCCAGAGCATCAGTTCCAGGGTGCCGTGCTCCTGCGGGATGTAGGTGGCCCTGTAGTGCTGCTCCGCGTCCGCGATCAGGTCCCCGCCGAAGGGATCCTTCGTCTCCATGTTGTAGGCGATCTGCGCCCCGGCCTCGAGCGTCTCGGGCATCTCGACCCGGTGGCCGGGGCCATGGAGGGTCAGGGACGGGCAGCCCACGACGAGCACGTCCTTGAATCCCAGGGAATGCAGGTAGTCCGCGGTCATCTCACCCCGCACGGTCAGTGCGCTGGAGCCGTTCAGGACTGCCCGGGCGAACCGCTTGATCGTCGGTTCCATCGCCTTGAGCTCCGAGGGGTCTCCGTCCAGGGGCAGCTGCGCCCCGCCGGAGAGCATCACGAAGGGGATCGTGAGCCGCTCGAGGAAGTCCGCCGTGCGTCGCAGCTGATCCTCGAAATTCGGGCGGAAGGCGTTGGCCAGCGGCAGGATGAACCCGTCGTACTCGGCGTTCACCTCGGCGGCGTAGGCGCCGTTGATGCGGTAGTGGTTCGGTTCGACGACCGTGTCCCGGGTCGAGAACAGTTTGTGGGCGGCGGCCCCGTAGATCAGGTTCCCGCTGTTCGTGCCGAGCAGGTTGTGATCGAGCGTATGGAAGGCATCGGCGACCTCGAACGGCGATTTGCCGAGCCTCATCAGATACCGCTTGGTCATGGAGTCCCCACTCTGGAACGGAGCCGTGCTCTGCCACGGCGGACCACGATCGGGTCCCATGAGTGAGGCTACTGGTCGAACCGCCGGCGTCGGGCTGCGGCACGGGACAGCCGCCGGCACTGGCCGGTCCGCCGATCGCCCGCATCGATGGCGGCCCCGACGGTACGATCACGTGATGATCTGTCGCGAGGTGCAGTTGACAGCCGTGCCGGACGGAGCCGTCCGCGCGGAGGATTTCGGAGTGTTCGAGAAGGAGGTTCTGCCCCTCCGGGACGGGCAGGTTCTCGTGGGACCGCGACGACTCGGTCTGAACGCGGGTCTCGCCCACCGTCTCGGCGGTGAAGGCACCGCCTACGGGCCGGGCATCGGCGTGGGCGACGTCCCCTCCAGCGACGCCGTGGTCGAGGTGCTCGAGTCTGCGGTCGAGGGCCTCTCCCCCGGGGATCTCGCCGTCGCCAAGGTGCCGTGGTGCACGGCCGCTGTCCTCGGAGCCGACGAGCTGCGGATGATCGATGGTGCGACGCAGGATGTGGACCTCGAGGCGTATCTGACAGTCCTGGGCCACGTCGGCTTCACCGCCTACACCGGGCTGGTCCACATCGGCGAGGTCCGACCGGACGACATCGTCTACGTGTCCGGAGCGGCCGGCGGCGTGGGCAGCTGCGTCGTGCAGTTCGCGAAGGCACGGGGAGCGACCGTCATCGGCGTCGCGGGCTCCTCGGACAAGGTCGCGCTCCTCAGGGACGTGCTCGGCGCCGACCGGGCCATCAACCGTCACGACGGGCCCGCCGTGGACCTGCTGCGCGATGCCGCGCCCGAAGGCATCGACCTGTACTACGACAACGTCGGCGGGGAACAGCTCGACGCAGCGCTCGAGGTCCTGAGAGTCGGCGGCCGTGTGGTGATCTGCGGTGCGGTCGCAGCCGGTTCCGGCGGACCGGCCAACTACCGCAGGATGATCTACCAGGAGCTCACCATGCGCGGGTTCACGGTCACCGCGCACGAGGATCTGCGGGCACAGTTCGAGTCCGAGGTCGGCCGCTGGGTGCGAGAGGGCGCGGTACGCAGCCTGCACACCGTCTTCGACGGCATCGATCGGGTTCCCGAGGCCTTCGCCTCGCTCCTGGCCGGCGGCAGCTCCGGCCGGGTGATCGTCGCGATCGACGGGTAGCCGTGGCGAACGGCGTCCCCGCCCCGGATCGCATCGCTCCGGCAGCATCTCGGATAGGTCTCTCGGCGGGGCGAGGTTCCCGTGGTGGCGTGGGAACCACTGGTGGGCGGTGACGGGGCATCACGGCTGAACCGCGAGATCATGCACCGGACGGACGTGGTCCAGACCTGTACCGGACGCGACGCCGTGGTCCGCCTGATCGGCCGTCCACAGCCTCCCCGGTCGGCCGCCACTCGCCGACTCGGCCGAATACAGTGGCCACCATGAGCACTCCGCCCGCTGCCGACCCGATCTCCGCACTCCGCCAGGACCACACCGGGCAGACCGGACGGGCCCTCGAGATCCTCTCGACGGTCTTCGGCTATGACGCCTTCCGCGGGGACCAGGCGGAGATCATCGAGCAGGTCGCCTCCGGCGGCGACGCGGTGGTGCTGATGCCCACCGGCGGCGGCAAGTCGCTGTGCTTTCAGATCCCGTCGCTGCTGCGCGCGGGCACCGGGATCGTGGTCTCCCCGCTGATCGCGCTGATGGCGGACCAGGTCGCAGCGCTCGAAGGCGTCGGCATCCGCGCCGCCTACCTCAACTCCACCCTGGACCTCGACCAGGCCCGCGCCGTCGAGCAGCAGCTGCTCGCCGGGGAGCTGGACCTGCTGTACATGGCCCCGGAGCGGCTGGTCCTCCCCCGCACCCAGGAGCTCCTGGGTCGCGCCCGCCTGGCCCTGTTCGCGATCGACGAGGCGCACTGCGTCTCCCAGTGGGGCCATGACTTCCGCCCGGACTACCTGGGCCTCTCGGTGCTCGCCGAGAGGTTCCCGGAGGTCCCGCGGATCGCCTTGACCGCGACCGCCACCGAGGCGACCCACCGCGAGCTCACCGAACGGCTGCGGATGCAGGAGGCGGAGCATTTCGTCTCGAGCTTCGACCGCCCCAACATCCAGTACCGCATCGAGCCCAAGGCCTCCCCGCGCGAGCAGCTGCTGAAGCTGATCACCACCGAGCACGAGGGAGAATCCGGGATCGTCTACTGCCTCTCGCGCAAGAGCGTCGAGCAGACGGCCGACGCGCTCGTGGCGCGCGGGATCCCCGCCCTGCCGTACCACGCAGGCCTCGACGCGGCCGTGCGCCAGGATCATCAGGAGCGGTTCCTGCGTGCCGACGGACTGATCATCGTCGCGACCATCGCCTTCGGGATGGGGATCGACAAGCCCGACGTCCGCTTCGTCGCCCACCTGGACCTGCCCAAGTCGATCGAGGGCTACTACCAGGAGACCGGTCGCGCAGGACGCGACGGGCAGCCCTCGACCGCCTGGATGGCCTACGGCCTGGGTGACGTGGTCAGCCAGCGGAGGTTCATCGACACCGGTGAGGGCTCCGAGCTGTTCAAGCGAAACGCCCGCTCCCACCTCGACGCGATGCTCGCCCTGTGCGAGACGGTCTCCTGCCGCCGCGTGCAGCTGCTGCGCTACTTCGGTCAGGACAGCCAGCCGTGCGGCAACTGCGACACCTGCCTGTCCCCGCCGCAGACCTGGGACGCCACCGTCGCTTCGCAGAAGCTGCTCTCGGCGCTGATCCGTCTGGACCGTGAACGGGGCCAGAAGTTCGGCTCCGGACAGGTGATCGAGGTGCTGCTGGGACGGGAGAATCAGCGCTCCACCCAGTCCCGCCACGACGAGCTGAGCGTATGGGGCATCGGGGAGGAGCTCAGCGAGAAGGAATGGCGCACCGTGGTCCGGCAGCTGCTGGCCCGCGGCATCATCGAGGCCGAGGGCGACTACGGCGTGCTCGTCCCGGGCCCGCAGGCCGCCCCCGTGCTGCGCAGCGAGACGACCGTCGAGCTGGCCGTGGATCGCACCCCGCAGCGTGCCGCACGCGGAGGCGGCCGACGGGCCGCAGGTGCCTCCCGCGCCGCCGAGAGCCTCGAGCCCGCGCAGCGGGAGCGCTTCGAGGCCCTGCGCACCTGGCGCACCTCGGTCGCGAAGGAGAAGCAGATCCCGCCCTACATGGTCTTCTCCGACGCCACCCTGGTGGGGATCGTGGACGCCGCTCCGGTCTCGGTCGCCGAGCTCGGAGCGGTCAGCGGAGTCGGTGCGAAGAAGCTCGCCGAGTACGGCGAGGCCGTGCTCGAAGCGTTGCCGGGGGCTCCAGTCTCCTGATCCCCCGCGCACGTACCCTGATTGCTTCTGGCCAAGAGAGTTTTCGGGGGAAGCACCATGACCGCACCATCGCCGATGTCCGAGGGACCGTTCACGCCGCCACCGGCGGGTCCGGTCTCGAAGCCCGGAGGACACAAGAAGCTCATCATCGCGGGTGTCCTCGGCGGGGGCGGTTGCGTGCTGATGCTCCTGGTCGTGCTCGCGCTGATCATCACCTTCGCCGTGCGCGGCGGGGGCCCAGGGGAAGGCGACGAGGGGTCGACCGTCGCGGACCTCTCTCCCGAGGAGCAGGCCACCGCGCTGGTCACCGAATACTTCGAGGCGCTTTCTGCGGGGGACGCGGGCGCGGCTCTCGAGCTGCTGCCGCTGGTCGATGAGATGGAGACCGAGGTGCTTCCCACCGAGGCCTATACAGCCGCGCTCGAGCTGGCCCCCGTCGCCGGTGTCGAGGTGGGCACACCGGTCCTCGACGGCGGGCTGATCAGCGGGGAGGTCCCGGTGACCTTCACCGTCGGCGGCGAGAGCTTCGCGGACACATACTCGGTGCACGACTACGATGACGACGGCATCCTCGAGCTCACCGGCACCTCCGCGAACTTCACCGTGACGGACGGCGACGAGGGGCTCGGCATGACCTTGAACGGTGCCGAGGTGACCCACGGCCAGCGTCTCCATCTCGTGCCCGGCGGCTATGAGATCGCCTACGGGGCCGAGCATTTCGCCCCCTCCTCCACGGATCCGGTCATCGTCGGGGAGCATCACTCCTCCTACGAGTCGCCTGACCCCGAACTCACCGAGGACGGTCAGAAGGCCTTCCGCGCCGCGGTCCAGCAGGCCGTGGACGCCTGCCTCGCGGCAACCACCCTGCAGGCCGGGTGCGGCATCGGCGAGGTGCCGAAGACCAGCTCCGACGGATGGACCATGGTCGAGGACACCGTGAAGCGCTCGATCTCCGAAGACACCCAGCGCACGATCGACACCATGGAGGGCACGCCGAGCTATGACGAGCCCACCTACGTCGAGGGCAGCAGCATCGGCAGCGTGGAGACCACCATCGACTGCACCAAGGACGCGCAGACGGGAATCTGCGAGCTGTGGCTCGGCGGCCGCATGGGAACCCCTCACGTCGACATGGCCGACCCGGAGCTCCCGGTCACCTGGAGCTGACGCCCGCGATCTGAGGCCCGAGCGGCGTACCCGGCGCACTAGCCTGGACGGACCAGACAGCCTGGACCAAGGGGATCAGCATGACCTCATCGTCACCGGAACCCGGACACCACGAGCACTTCACCCCTCCGCCGGCGGAACCGGTCTCGAGGGCCGAGGCCCGCTCGAACTTCCTCCTCGCCATCATCCTCAGCGGAGCGGGGTGCCTGCTGGTGCTGCTGTTCGTGCTGGCTCTGGTGCTCATCGGCGCCGTGGGCGTACCCCTGTAGACGGTGGCCTGTCGTACCGGTGCGGAAGACTGGCCCCATGACCATCGACTGGGTGCGCGGCACCTGCCCCCGCTGCGGCAGCGACCAGGTGCTGCACCACGTGATCGGCATGCCGATGCTCGAGGCCTACGAGTCCTCCCCGCCGTGGGTGGTCTGGGAGGGCTGCATGGGCCTCGGTCCGGAGCGGGAGTGCGAGGAGTGCGAGCACAGCTGGCAATCGGAGGACGTCGGCTTCGCCGAGGAGCCGGAGCCCCGGTACGACGCCCGGGCCGACGAGGAGCTCCCGAGCGAACCGGCGCCCCTGCGAGTGGTCGGTGCGGTGATCGTGCGCGGGGAGCAGATCCTCACCGCCCGGCGCGCACCGGGCAAGAGCACTGCGGGGCTCTGGGAGTTCCCCGGCGGGAAGATCGAGCCGGAGGAGTCCCCGCAGCAGGCCCTGATCCGGGAGCTGTCCGAGGAGCTGGGCATCGAGGTCGAGATCGGCTGGCTGATCGGCCGTGGAGAGGGCGACGCCGGTGACCGCGACCTCCATCTGGACTGCTACTGGGCGCGTCCGGTCGGCGCAGCACCCACCGCCAGCACCGACCACGACCTGCTGGAGTGGGTGGACCGTAGGGATCTGCAGGGCCGCGACTGGGCCGGCCCCGACGTGCCGATCGTAGAGACGATCGTCGCCGGGGCCGTGCCGCGGTTCCGTCGGAGCTGACTCCGCTCAGCCGGGTGCGCCGCGGCCCCACTCGGCGATGAACGCCTCGCGCCGCTTCTCCTGCTCGACCGGATCCGGCACCGGCAGGGAGGCGATCAGCTTGCGGGTGTACTCGTGCTGCGGCCGTTGCAGGACGTCGGGTCCGTGGCCCTGCTCGACCAGGTCGCCGCGGAACAGCACCCCGATGCGGTGGGCCAGGGTGTCGACCACCGCGAGGTCATGGCTGATGAACAGAGCCGCGAAGTGCAGCCGCTCCTGCAGTTCCCGGAACAGGTCCAGCACCGTTGCCTGCACCGAGACGTCCAGCGCACTGGTGGGCTCGTCGGCGACCAGCAGCTCCGGCTCGAGCACCAGGGCCCGGGCCAGGGAGATGCGCTGGCGCTGCCCGCCGGAGAGTTCGTGGGGGAAGCGCCCGGCGTAGTGGCCGGGCAGCTCCACCGCCTCCAGGAAGGAGCGCACCTGCTGGCTGCGGGCTGCCTGGCTCAGCTGCGGTTCGTGCACCACCAGCGGCTCGGCGATGCACTGCTCGATGGTCAGGTGCGGGTTGAAGGAGGTGGCCGGGTCCTGGAACACGAAGCCGATCCGGCGCCGCAGCGGCTTGAAGGACTTCTCCCTCATGCCGTTCATCTCGTGGCCCAGCACCGACAGGCTCCCGCCGGTCGTGCGCTCCAGACCCGCGATGGCGCGGCCGATGGTGGTCTTACCGGACCCCGACTCCCCGACCAGCCCGTACACCTCGCCGGCGTGGATCTCGAAGTCCACGCCGTTGACCGCCCGGAACGGCGGTTTGCCCAGCCGGCCCGGGTACTCGATGACCAGGTCCTTCGCCACCACCACCGGTTCCGCCTCCTCCAGGGCGATCTGCTGCTGGGTCGACAGGGCGGTCCACGCGGAGTTGCGGCCCAGATGCGGCACGGCCGCGAGCAGCTTCTTGGTGTAGGCCTCCTGCGGGTCAGCGAACAGCTCGCGCGACGGGGCCCGCTCGATGATCTCCCCGCGGTACATCACCGCGACCGAGTCGGCCAGATCCGCGACCACGCCCATATTGTGGGTGATCACGATGATCGCGGTGCCGAAGCGGTCGCGCACGTCCCGCAGCAGCTCCAGGATCTCGGCCTGCACGGTGACGTCCAGGGCGGTGGTGGGCTCGTCGGCGACGATCAGCTCCGCGCCCAGCGCCAGCGCCATGGCGATCATGATGCGCTGCTTCTGCCCGCCGGAGAACTCGTGCGGGTAGCGGTCGATGCGCTCGGCCGCGTCCGGGATCCCCACCGATTCGAGGGCCTCCACGGCTTCGGCGCGGATCTGCTTGCGGGTGATCCTCGGGCGGTGCGCGCGCAGGCCCTCCCCGATCTGCCACCAGATGGGGAAGACCGGGTTCATCGCGCTGGAGGGCTCCTGGAAGATCATCGAGACGTCCTCGCCGCGCAGAGCGCGCAGCTGCGCCTGCGACAGCCCCACCAGGTCGGTGCCGGAGACGATCACCGCGCCGGAGGCCTCGGCCGTCTCGGGCAGCAGGCCCAGCACCGAACGGGCGGTGACGGACTTGCCGGAGCCGGACTCGCCGACGATCGCGAGGATCTCCCCCGGGGCGACCTCGAGGCTCACCCCGTCGACCGCATGGACGTCCCCGCCGTCGGTCGCGAAGTGGACATCGAGGTCCCGGATCCGCAGGCGGGGATCGCTCGGTGCGGAGGGCTGTGCGTCGGTCCGTGCGTCGGTCATGCCGCCACCTTCTTCTTCGCGCCGCGGCGCGAGCGACGGGTGCGCAGGCGCGGATCGTTGAGATCGTTGATGGATTCGCCCACCAGGGTCACCCCGAGCACGGCCAGGGCGATCGCGAGGCCCGGGAACATGCCGGTCCACCAGATCCCGCTGGTCGCGTCCGCCATCGCCCGGTTGAGGTCATAGCCCCACTCGGCGGCGCTGGTCGGCTCGATGCCGAAGCCCAGGAAGCCCAGCGCGGCCAGGGTCAGGATCGACTCGGAGGCGTTGAGGGTGAAGATCAGCGGCAGGGTGCGGGTGGCGTTGCGCAGCAGGTGGGTGCCCATGATGCGGCGATGCCCGGTGCCTACCACCTTCGCGGCCTCCACGAACGGCTCGGCCTTCAGCCGCACCACTTCGGCGCGGATCACCCGGAAGTACTGCGGGATGAACACCACCGTGATCGAGATGGCGGCGGCGAGGATGCCGGACCAGGCGCCCGACTGGCCACCGGAGATGGTGATCGACATGACGATCGCCAGCAGCAGCGCGGGGAAGGCGTAGACGGCATCGGCGACCATCACCAGCAGCCGGTCCAGCCAGCCGCCGACATAGCCGGACAGCAGCCCGAGCGCGACGCCGAGGAACAGGGAGGCGGCGACCGCGCAGGCCATCACCGCGACCGCGGTGCGGGTCCCCCAGATCACGCGGGAGAGCACATCGAAGCCGGTCACCGTGGTGCCCAGCAGGTGTGCGGCCGACGGCGGCTGCTGGGTGCCGAAGCGCTCTCCGTCCACCGAGGTCTGTGCGAAGCCGTAGGGCGCGATCAGCGGTGCCAGCAGCGCGGACAGCAGCAGCACCACCACCAGCACCACGCCGGTGATCAGCATGCCGCGCTGCAGGCCGACGCTGCTGCGCAGGTGGCTGATGATCGGCAGACGCAGGTACCAGGGGGTGCGGCGTCGGGCGGTGACGGTGCCGGCCTCGGCGGCCAGATCGGTCGCGGCCGAGTCGTCCTCGCCGAGGGGTTCGGGGTTCGAGAGAGTCATCTCAGTACCTCACTCTCGGGTCGATCAGCGCGGCGATCACGTCCACGAGGAAGTTCGAGACCGCGACGATCACCGCGAGCATCATGACGATGCCCTGCACGGCGACGTAGTCGCGGGCCTTCATGTATTCGGCGAGCATGTACCCCAGTCCGTTCCACTCGAAGGTGGTCTCGGTCAGCACCGCGCCGCCGAGCATCAGCGCGATCTGCATGCCCATCACGGTGATGATCGGGATCAGCGCGGGACGCAGCCCGTGGCGCGTGGTCAGCCGGGTCTCGGCCACGCCCCGGGAGCGGGCTGATTCGATGTACTGCATCTCCATGGTGCCGATCATGTTCGTGCGCACCAGGCGCAGGAAGATGCCGCCGGTGAGGATGCCCAGCGCCACGGCCGGCAGGATCGCGTGCCGGGTCACGTCGCCCAGCAGCTCCATGTCTCCCAGCCGCAGCGCATCCAGCAGGTAGAACGGGCTGGGGTTCAGGATCTTGCTCATCGAGATCTGCCCCCCGGTGGACAGCCGTCCGGCCACCGGCAGCCAGCCCAGGCCCACGGAGAACACGAGCTTGAGCAGCAGGCCCACGAAGAACACGGGGGTGGCGTAGCCGAGGATCGCGACGATGCGCAGCACCGCGTCGGGCCAGCGGTCCCGGGTGCGAGCCGCGATCATGCCCAGCGGAACGCCCAACAGCAGCGCCACGACCAGCGAGTACATGACCAGTTCGAAGGTCGCCGAGCCGTAGGTGGTCAGCACCTCGGTGACCGGGGTGTTGTCGGAGTAGGTGGTGCCGAAGTCTCCGCTCAGCACCCCGCCGAGATAGTCGAAGTACTGCACGATCAGCGGCCGGTCGTAACCGGCCGCGGCGCGCCGCTCGGCGAGCTGATCGGGCGTGAGCCGGCCGCCGAGGGCCGCGGTGAGCGGGTCGCCGGTGATCCTCATCAGGAAGAACACCATCGTCATCAGGATGAAGATGGTGGGGATGATGAGCAGGAAGCGCACCAGGATGTATCGGCCGAGGCCGCCCCCCGACGCCCGCTTGCGCGAGCGCCGGGGGGCGTCCTGGACCTCGGTCTCGAGGGTGGAGCTCACTTCGCGAGCGGCGAGAGGCGGAACTTGAAGGAGGAGTCCAGTGTCACGCCCTCGACCTCCGCGGTGGAGATGGAGATCTGCGCGCCCTGCAGCAGCGGCAGGGTGGAGATCTCCTCGGCCACGCGATCCTGGATCTCGACGAACAGGGCCTCGCGCTCGTCCGGATCCTGGGTGCCGCGCTGCTGGGTGATCAGCTCATCCACCTCGGGGTCCGAGTAGTGGTTGCCCAGGAAGTTCTCGGTCGCGAAGAACGGGGAGAGGTAGTTGTCCGCATCCGAGTAGTCCGGGAACCAGCCCAGCTGGTACGCGGGGTAGACGTCGTTGACACGGTCCTTGGAGTACTGGACCCACTCGGTGGACTGGAGATCCACCGTGAACAGCTCGTCGGCCTCGAGCTGGTTCTTCACCGCGGCGTACTCGTCGCCGGAGGAGTTGCCGTAGTGGTCCGGGTTGTACTGCAGGCTGAGCTTCACCGGGATCTCGACGCCGGCGTCCTCCAGCCGCGTGCGGGCACGGTCGGGGTCGGGACCGCCGGAGCCGTCGCCGTAGAGGTCCTGGAACTGAGTGCCGGAGCCCGGCAGGCCCTCGGGGATGTACGAGTACAGCGGCGTGTAGGTGCCGTTGTAGACGGCCTCCGAGATCGCCTCCCGGTCCAGCAGGTCGGCCACGGCCTGGCGCACGGCCTTCGCCTTGGCGGGGTCCGGATCCTCGGTCTTGTCCCCGTAGGGATTGGTGTTGAAGTTGAACACGATGTAGCGGATCTCGCCGCCGGGGCCGTTGTGCACGGTGACCGCGTCGTCGGACTCGAGATCGGCGATGTCGGTGGCGGACAGGGAGCGCCACACGCAGTCGATGTTGCCCTCCTGGATGTCCAGCTTCATGTTGTTCTGGTCGGCGTAGTAGGACATCACCACCGAGGAGGTCGACGGCTTCCCGAACAGGCCCTGGTAGTTGTCGAAGGCCTCGTAGGTGACCAGTTCGTTGATCTTCCAGCTCGAGATCGTGTAGGGACCGCAGAAGGCCTCAGCGGCGACGATCTCGTTGTCCGGCAGCACCGCGTCGGCGGGGAACACGTCGGCATCGACGATCGGACCCACCGGGCTGGTCAGGACGTACGGGAAGGTCTGGTCGTTGGGCTCCTTGAGGTGGAACTCGACGGTGAGGTCGTCGACGATCTCGACGGTATCGAGGTTGCCCAGCAGGCTGGAGGGGCCGGAGGGATCATCGATGGTACGGGTGCGGTCGAAGGTGTGCTTGACGTCCTCGCTGGTCAGCTCGTTGCCGTTGGCGAAGGTCAGACCCTCCTTGAGCGTCACGGTGAAGACGGTGTCGCTGGTGAACTCGGCGCTCTCGGCGAGATCCGGCTCGGGGCGGCCGTCCTCGGAGCCGAGGCCGACCGACAGCAGGTAGCCGTAGCACTGCGTCCATACGGTCGATGAGCCGTTGTCGTAGGCGGCCGCAGGGTCCAGCGCAGTGACCTTGTCGGTGGTGCCGACGGTCAGGGTCCCGCCCCCGCCACCGCCGTCGGAGCCGCCGGAGCCGCCGCCGTCATCGCTGGTCTTGGCGCAGGCGGACAGCAGCACGGGAACGCCCGCCATCGACAGGAGCACGGCACGGCGTCGGGGAGTGAAAGCGGCATCGAACATGAGGTCCTCCTGAGGATGAGGAAGACGTCGCGGGGCCACGACGTCGTGGACTGGGTCACCCCATGTGACGGGGCGCACCCATGGTGCCCTGCAACCTAACAGCCCTGACCCCCAGCGGCCGACGACAGAATCGCCGTGGCGAGCGCCGTGACCGAACCGTGATCCCCCGGTCGCTCAGCCCTCGTTCCACCACCGCAGCACCCGCAGCGCCTGCATCGTCAGCCAGGGCGACGGCTCGCCGACGCCGACATCGATCTCGAACCACACCGCGCCGGGCAGGACGTGCTGCTGGAGCCAGGTGCCGTCGGCCTGCTGAGCAGCCTGCACCATCTGCACGGCCTCCTGCATCCTCTCGTCTCGGCGACCGGCGTGCCGGAAGTGGTCCAGCGCCCGCAGCGCGGTGAAGATGTGCCGGGGCGGATACAGGAAGTGGTCGACCCACGGGCCGACGATCTCTCCGGTGCTCAGGCGCCGGGTCAGGTTCCGCTCGAGCAGGTACTCCTCCCCGGCCCGCTGGACCTCGCGGGTGGCATCGGTGCCGCCGGTGAGCCGTTCGTGCTCGTGCAGCGCCCGCAGCGCGTTGAGGGTCGAGTGGAAGCTCGCGCGCGTCGAGCCGTCCTTCCATTCGCAGTTCCAGCCGCCCTCGTCCATCCGATGCGTCAGGAACCAGTCGACCAGAGGATCGACGTCCGCTCCCAGCCAGAGGCCGTTCGCGAGGGTCATCGCGTTGATGCAGACGTCCACCTCGCCGCCCCAGTACGGCAGGGAGGCGTCGAACTCCCAGTGGGCGTGCTCGGCGAGCTTCGCTGCGGTGTCCCGGGCGATCAGCGGGGCGGCATCCATGCCCCATTCGCGCAGGGTGGTCAGCGACCAGGTGGTCGCGGTCCAGGGCTGGCCGGGCAGCTCCCTGCTGGCCGGGTCCTCGAGGAAGCCGGCCGGGAAGAAAGCGCCGCCGGCCCAGAGGCCGGTGGCCGGGTCCTGGCGGGCGAGCAGGCCGGCTCCGTAGCCCTCCTGGGAGATCCGGGCACGGGTGGCCTGCCATTGCTCCTCGGGGGCGTCGAGCAGGTCGCGCTCGACCTGCCAGCGCAACGCCGGGTCGGTGTCCAGGAGCCAGGAGATCACGTCGGTCGGTGCCATCCGGTGATCCTCCTCGCGAACCGGCACGCGGGCAAGCCCCCATCCGGCCTACGGTGCTTCCATGCTCCGCCCTGTCTCCGCCGGGATCGTCTCCGGTCTGGTCGCCTTCACCAGCTCCTTCGTCGTGGTCCTGGCCGGACTGCACGGGGTGGGCGCCACGGCGGATCAGGCGGCCAGCGGGCTGCTCGCGGTGAGCCTCGCGATGGGTCTCGCCTCCATCCTGCTGGCGACGTGGACCCGCCTGCCGATCACGATCGCCTGGTCCACGCCGGGTGCGGCACTGCTGGCCACGACCGGCGCTGTCGAGGGCGGGTGGCCCGCCGCCGTGGGCGCGTTCCTCCTGGTCGGGGTGCTCATCGTGCTCACGGGACTGGTGCGTCCGCTGGGTCGGCTGATGGCCCGCATCCCCAGCTCGATCGCGCAGGCGATGCTCGCCGGCGTGCTGCTGCAGCTATGCCTCGGTCCGGTGCTCGGCGTCGCCGCGAATCCGCTTGCGGTGGGGCCGGTGATCCTGGTATGGGCGCTCGCGCAGCGGTTCGCTCCGCGCTGGGCCTCCCCGCTCGCCTTCGCCGCCGCCGCGGTGGTGATCGGGGTCGCGATGGCGGGTGCCGGGACGAGCCTGTCCTCGGTACCGCTGCTGCCGGTGCTCGAGCTCACCACGCCGATGCTGGGCCTCGGCGCCGTGCTGGGGATCGCGCTGCCGCTGTACCTGGTGACGATGGCGTCGCAGAACGTGCCCGGGGTCGCGGTGATGAAGGGGCTGGGCTATGAGGTTCCCTGGCGGCGCACGATGGTGGTGACGGGTCTGGGAACCCTCGCGGGCGCCCCGGCCGGCGGCCATGGGATCAATCTCGCCGCTATCACGGCCGCGCTGGCCGCAGGGCCGGAGGCCGGACAGGATCGTGACCGCCGTTGGATCGCGAGCTTCACCTCCGGAGTGGTGCTGGTGCTGCTCGGGCTCGGTGCGGCCGCCTGCACGCATCTGATCGCTCTGGCCCCCGAGGGGGTGATCCCGGCCGTGGCGGGTCTGGCCTTGATCGGCACGTTCGTGGTCTCGCTGCGCGCCGCGCTCGCGGAGCCGTCCGAGCAGCTGCCGGCCGGGGTGACGGTCCTGATCGCCGCCTCGGGCATCGCGGTGGGCGGGATCAGCGCGGCGTTCTGGGCGCTGCTGGCCGGGCTCGCGCTGCGGGCGCTCCTGCGCCCGCACCGGCGTCGTCGCAGACGACGGAGCTCGTCACAGGGGGTACGGCCCGAAGCGTGACCAGGCGAAGAAGGCCGACACGATCGCGAGCAGGATCGACGGCAGCGCGGCTGCGATCCCGTCTCCCCGTCGGGTATGCACGAGAGCGGCGAAGACCATGGTGATCGCGAGACCGGCGCCGGCCCACGGCACCAGCTCGGTGGCGACGCCTGCGAGCGCGGGGAGCAGCAGTCCGACCGCGCCGAGGATCTCCAGCACACCGATCCCGAGGATCACGACCTGCGGGAAGTCCTCGACATAGGGTGTCCGGTTGATCTGCTGGTCACGGGCGGTGACGAGCTTCACCACGCCGGTGCCCGCGAAGATCGCAGCGAGCACGAAGGCCAGGATCCACAGCATCAGGTTCATCGGTGCGTCTCCTTCTACGGGGCACCCCAGTATCCCCCTCCGGAGTGGTCCCTGTCACGGCCGCCCCACCCCCGGCGCTCATTCCCGCGCTCTCACCAGGCGTTCGTGACCGCTCTCCTCGAGCTCGGCGATAGCCGCGTTCCCCTTGAGGAAGTCGTTGAAGGACTTGAAGCCGATGGCCTTCTCGCTGAACGAGGAGTCCATGCGCCGCATGTGGGACTTCACCGCGGAGGCATGCAGCCAGTCGCTGTCCCCGCGATCTCCGAGCTGCAGAGCGCGCTGCAGCAGGCGGGTCGCGGCCTCGCGCGGGTCCTCCCCGGCCTCGTCATCCTCGGCGTCCTCTGCTGCGTCCGCCGCCTCTTCGGCGGCGTGCTCAGCGGCGCGGGCCTTGGCGTCGGCGTCTGCCGAGCGCCGGGAGCGGGTGCGCGGACCCCCGCCCTCACCGCTGGAGTCGCTGTCCCCGGAGGTCTGCGAGCTGCCGCCGCCCCCACGGCGCGACCGACTCTTCTGCGCGGCGGCGGCGGGGCGTTCGACGCCGGGGAGGTTCTCGTAGGACTCGAACTCGTCGCAGGCGGCGGCCAGGGACTTCGCGGTCGAGCCGGCCACCCCCATCGCGATCACGTAGCGGCCCAGGCGCCTGCAGCGCTGCGCGAGGGGGACATAGTCGGAATCGCCGGCGACGATCACCACGTGGGTGAGGTCGGGCATCAGGTAGAGGTCCTCGACCGTGTCGACGGCGAGGCGGATGTCGGCACCGTTCTTCGCGTACGCCGCGGCGGGGAACAGTTGCACGAGGTCCACGGCGCGGGCGACCAGCTGGGTGCGATAGATCGCGTTGACCGGGGAGGACCAGTCGGCGTATGCGCGGGTGAGCATGAGCGAGCCGAAGGAGGCGGCGTAGTCGATGACCGCGCCGACGTCGACGGTGGCCTTCGCCAGGCGCTCGGCGATCTCGGGCTCGGTCGGGTCCTCAGCGATGCGATGGCGGTCGCGGCTGTACGCCTGTCGTCCGTGCACTCGGTCGTACCAGGACATGACGATGTTGTCGAAGTCGAGATAGACGGCCACGCGGGAATCCTGAGTCTCTGCCATGGGTCCAGTCTGCCTGCTCCGGCGAGGTGGGGACGACCTCAGGCGCGGGGCGGGCCGCTCTGGATCCGCAGCGACTGGCGGCGGCGGTGGACGGTGAGGTACTCCAGCCCGTCCTCGCCGGCACGGAATCCGCGCACGGTGCGTCGAGGGAGCAGGGCGACGTCCCCGGGCCGCAGCTGCTCCTCCCCGGTCTCGGTGACCAGTGCGCCGCCGCCGCGGACCACGTGGATCAGCGTGTCGACCTCCGCACCGACATGAGCGGGGATGCTGTCGCCCGCGGGCAGCCGGATCAGGTTCGAGTCCAGCTCGCGCTCGGGCTCTGCGATGGACCAGACGGCGCCGCGGCCGGGCTCCTCGGGCTGGTCGGCGGTGTTCGTGAGGATCGGCATGTCCCGAACGTACACGGCATCGTCAACGGTCTGCACGCGGGTGAGCGGACGCTGCGGCGGCCAGCTCTGCGGCCGGCCCGCTGAGCCGCCGGGGCCCGCTCCACACGATAGTGAGCAGACGGCGCAGCGGCGAACCCACCACGGGCACCCGGCGCAGCTGACCGGCCTCGAGCGCGGACCGGACCGCGAGCATGCTCAGCACCGCCGGCCCGGCACCGGAGGCGACCGAGAGCCGGACTGCGGCGTTGCTGCCGAGCTCCTGCACCGGCGGGGTGCGTGCGGCCGACGGCAGCAGCTCCTCGAAGGCGTCGCGGGTGCCGGAGCCGCCCTCGCGCACCACCAGCGGGGTCCGGGCG
>JAKDNE010000230.1 GCA_030451965.1 Brachybacterium sp.
CCCGACTCCCCACCGCCGCCACCGAGCCCGGCCGCACTCGCTGGGCCGTCGGCCGCGACGGCGATGTCGTCACCGTGATCGATGACCTCGACACCGCGAGCCTCCAGATCGCCGAGGACCTTGCACGCGCCTGGACCTGCTTCCTGCGCGGCACCCACGCCGGAGAGCCGGTCACCGCTCCAGCGCCGGCAGAACCCGAACCGGCCGAACCCGAATCAGCCGGACCCGAACCCCCAGGACCCACCGGCACCGGTCAGGTGCTCCCTCCCGAGCAACCCCAGGAGATCGCGGAGGATTCGCTTCCCGAGTACTTCGCCTGGGAGCCACCCGTGCTGCGACAGGGACACCGCTCGCTACTGCAGGAGCCCGAGAGTTCCCCGGAAGCCTGGGAAGACCCGGGCCCACCACCCTTCTGACGTGGTCAAAGGAAGCACCCTTGCCTCGGGGCCGTCGCCGGCCCCGGGCTGCGGTGCGGCGGGGATGTGACGCGGGTCGTCAGGGATTCCGCCTACCCTGAGGGGATGGACGAGGATCTCTTCTCCCTCAGCGGTGACGCGCCGGCGCCGCGCACCCTGTCGGACCGCAACCGGGACCACCGGGCCCCGCTCGCGGTGCGGATGCGCCCGCGCACCCTCGAGGAGGTCGTGGGTCAGCACTCCGCTCTCGAACCGGGCAGTCCCCTGCGGCGGCTCGTCTCCACCGATGACTCCCGCACCGCGCCCGCCTCCGTCATCCTGTGGGGACCGCCCGGCACCGGGAAGACCACCCTGGCCTACGTAGTGGCACAGTCCGGCGATCGCGAGTTCGTGGAGGTCTCCGCGGTGCTCGCCGGGGTCAAGGACATCCGCGAGATCGTGGACCAGGCCCGCTCCCGACTGCGGACCATCGGACGCGAGACCGTCCTGTTCGTCGACGAGGTGCACCGCTTCTCGAAGTCCCAGCAGGACGCCCTGCTGCCCAGCGTCGAGAACCGCTGGGTCACCCTCATCGCCGCGACCACCGAGAACCCCTCGTTCTCCGTGATCTCCCCGCTGCTGTCGCGCTCGATCATGGTCACCCTCGACCCGCTGGAACGGGAGGACCTCGATGCGCTCGTGGATCGCGCGCTGAGCGATGAGCGAGGCCTGCAGGACTCCGTGGCTCTCACCGACGACGCCCGCGAGGCGCTGCTGCGGCTGGGCGGCGGGGACGCTCGCAAGATCCTCACCTCCCTCGAGGCGGCCGCGGCCGCGGCGCTGATGAAGGACTCCGCCCAGATCGATGCCGCCACCCTCGCGCAGGCCGTCAACCGCGCCGCGGTGCGCTATGATCGCGCGGGCGATCAGCACTACGACGTCACCAGCGCCTTCATCAAATCGATGCGCGGCAGCGACGTGGACGCCGCCCTGCACTACCTGGCACGCATGATCGAAGCGGGGGAGGATCCCCGCTTCATCGCCCGCCGGGTCGTGATCGCCGCCGGCGAAGAGGTGGGCATGGCGGACCCCTCGGCCCTGCAGGTCGCGGTCGCCGCGATGCAGTCCGTGCAGATGCTCGGTATGCCCGAAGGGCGGATCCCGCTCGCCCAGGCCGTCGTCCACATCGCCACCGCGCCCAAGTCCAACGCCTCCTACAAGGCACTGGATGCCGCGATCGCCGATGTGCGCGCCGGCAGGGGACAGGGGGTGCCCGCCCACCTGCGCGATGCCCATTACTCCGGGGCGAAGAAGCTGGGTCACGGGGTCGAGTACCAGTACGCTCACGACGCGCCGCATGCCGTTGCCGCCCAGCAGTACGCTCCCGACGACCTGGTGGGGGTGGACTACTACCGGCCCACCACCCATGGCCACGAGGAGCGCACCGCCCGCCGGGTCGAGGTGCTGCGGGGGATCCTGCGGCCGCGGCCTCCGGGCACGACCACGAGCTGAGTTCTGCGCAGCGTGAGCGACCCCACAGCAGCTTCCGTGTGACCAGCGCCGTCGGTCGTGGACCGCAGGGGTCGGCTGCGGTAAGGTGGGGCGTTGAATCCGCGGCTGCAAGACTGGATTCACCACACGCGAACAAGAGGTATACCTCGTGACCAACGTCAACCGTGCGCGCCGCCAGGCGCGTCTCTCCCGAGCCCTCGGGCTCCCGCTGACCCCGAAGTCCGTCAAGTACTTCGAGAAGCGCCCGTACCCCCCGGGCGAGCACGGCCGTGCTCGTCGCCGCACCGAGTCCGACTACGCCGTGCGGCTCAAGGAGAAGCAGCGTCTGCGCGCCCAGTACGGTCTGCGCGAGAAGCAGATGCACCGTTCGTACCTGGACGCCAAGAAGGAGCCGGGTCTGACCGGTGAGAGCATGGTCGAGCTGCTGGAGATGCGCCTGGACGCGCTCGTCCTCCGCGCCGGCTTCGCCCGCACCACCCTGCAGGCCCGTCAGGCCGTCGTGCATCGCCACGTCCTGGTCGACGGCAAGCTGGTGGACCGTCCCTCCTTCCGCGTGAAGCCGGGCCAGACCATCCAGATCAAGCCCAAGTCCCAGGCGATGGAGCCCTTCCAGATCGCGGCCGAGGGCGGGAACTCGGATGTGCTCGCATCCGTCCCCTCGTACCTCACCGTCGAGCTTCCCGAGCTGAAGGCCCAGCTCGTCGCGCGCCCCAAGCGTGCTGAGGTCCCCGTGACCGTCGACGTCCAGATGGTCGTCGAGTACTACGCGCGCTGACCTTGTAGAACCGCGGCGCGGCAGGCCCCGGCGGGTGTACTCCGGTACCCTGACCGGGGCCTTCGTGTCCGTACTGACGGCTCCCTGACCCCGTCCCTCTCGCACTCCGCCGCTGCCGCCTGGCGTGCAGCCCCAGGAAGGACACCACTCGCTCATGCGCACCTCCGAGATCCACCGCCGCTGGCTCGACTTCTTCGCGAAGAAGGACCACGAGATCGTGCCCAGCGCCTCGCTGGTGTCCTCCGATCCCTCGATCCTGTTCACGATCGCCGGGATGGTGCCCTTCATCCCGTACATCGTCGGCACCGAGAAGGCCCCGTACGCCCGCGCGGCGAGCGTCCAGAAGTGCATCCGGACCAACGACATCGAGAACGTCGGCCGCACCACGCGCCATGGCACCTTCTTCCAGATGGCGGGGAACTTCTCCTTCGGGGACTACTTCAAGACCACGGCGATCGACTACTCCTGGGAATTCCTCACCGGAGCCCAGGACCAGGGCGGGCTCGGTTTCGACCCGGAGCGACTGTGGTTCACCGTGTGGGAGCAGGACGAGGAGTCCTACCGCCACGTCACCGAGGTCGTCGGTCTGGACCCGCAGCGGGTGGTGCGCCTGCCGCGCGAGGAGATCTTCTGGGACACGGGCCAGCCCGGCCCGGCGGGGCCCTGCGGGGAGTGGCACTACGACCGCGGCGCCGAATACGGGCCCGATGCCGTGACCGGCACCGTCCCCGAATGGCCGGGCGACGAGAAGGCCGAGGACCGCTACATCGAGATCTGGAACCTGGTCTTCGACCAGTACCTGCGCGGTGAGGGCAAGGGCAAGGACTACCCCCTGCTCGGCGAGCTCGACCAGAAGTCGATCGACACCGGCCTCGGGGTGGAGCGAGTCGCCTACCTGCTGCAGGGCAAGCAGAACATGTACGAGATCGACCAGATCTTCCCGGTCATCGAGAAGGCCCAGGAGCTCTCCGGCCGTGTCTACGGCGCCGACGGCGAGGACGACGTGCACCTGCGCATCATCGGTGACCACGTGCGCAGCGCGCTGATGCTGGTGGCCGACGGCGTACGTCCCGGCAACGAGGGCCGCGGCTACGTGCTGCGCCGCCTGATCCGTCGAGCAGTGCGTTCGATGCGGCTGCTGGGCTACTCGGAGCGGTCCATGCCAGCGCTGCTGCCGATCTCGAAGTCCCAGATGGCGGAGTCCTATCCCGAGCTCGACAGCGACTTCGGCCGGATCAGCGAGATCGTCTATGCCGAGGAGGAGGCGTTCCGCCGCACCCTCGAGACGGGCACCACGATCTTCGACGGCGTCGTCGGCGCGGTGAAGAAGGAGGGCGGCCGCGTGGTGCGCGGCGAGGACGCCTTCCGCCTCCACGACACCTACGGCTTCCCCATCGACCTCACCATGGAGATGGCCGGCGAGGTCGGGCTGCAGGTGGATGCCGACGCCTTCCGCAGCGCGATGCAGGAGCAGCGCGAGCGGGCGCGGGCCGATGCCGCGGCGAAGAAGGCCGGACACACCGACACTGCGATCTACAACCATCTGCTCAGCCAGCGCGGCGGCGAGGTGCCCTTCCTCGGCTACACCGAGGCCACCGTCGCCACCACCGTCGAATCCGTCCTGGTGGACGGGGCGCTGGTCGACTCCCTCCAGGCTCCCGCCCAGGTGGAGGTGGTGCTCGCCTCGACCCCGTTCTACGCCGAGGCCGGTGGCCAGCTCGCCGACCAGGGCCAGATCTCCCTCACCGGCGGCGGACTGATCGAGGTCGACGATGTGCAGAAGCCCGTGCGCGGCCTGATCGTGCATCGCGGCCGCCTGGTGGAGGGCGAGCTGACCCGCGGTGCCGCGGCGATCGCCACCATCGATGCGGAGCGTCGCGGGGCGATCGCCCGGGCCCACACCGCGACCCACATGGTCCACGAGTCCCTGCGCGAGGAGCTCGGCGAGCACGCCACCCAGGCCGGCTCCGAGAATTCCCCGGGCCGGATGCGCTTCGACTTCCGCTACGGCCAGGCGGTGCCGAAGTCCGTGCTCGAGCAGATCGAGGGTCGGGTGAACACGCTGCTGCAGGACGAACTGACCGTCACCGACCAGCAGATGCCGCTGGACGAGGCCAAGGCCCTCGGCGCGCAGTCCCTGTTCGGTGAGAAGTACGGCGACATCGTCCGTGTGGTCTCGATCGGCGGGGACTGGTCACGCGAGCTGTGCGGCGGCACCCACGTCGACAGCACCGGCGCGATCGGCACCGTCCAGCTGATGGGCGAGGCCTCGGTCGGCAGCGGCGTGCGGCGCGTGGACGCGCTGGTCGGGCTTTCCGCCTACCGCCACCAGGTCAAGGAGCACGCGCTGGTCTCCCAGTTGTCGGAGCTGCTGAAGGTCGGCGCGGCAGAGGAGCTGCCCGAGCGCGTCCGATCCCTCACCCAGAGGATGAAGGACATGGAGAAGCAGCTGGCCGCGCTGCGCGGTCAGCAGCTCCAGGCCGAGGCCGGCAAGCTGGTCGAGGGCGCGACCGACGTCGCCGGCGTGCGGCTGCTCGCACATGACGCCGGCGAGGGCATCGCCGCCGGGGACCTGCGCACCCTCGCGCTGGACCTGCGCAGCCGGCTCGGCGAGGACATGCCCGTCACCGTCGCGGTCGCCGGCCACGAGGGCGGCCGCGCCGCTCTGGTGATCGCCACCAACGCTGCGGCCCGCGAGCGGGGGCTGGCGGCCGGTGCGAT
>JAKDNE010000231.1 GCA_030451965.1 Brachybacterium sp.
CCCTCGCGCAGGGTCGGCTCGCCCAGGCTCTGCCCGCCGACGACCTCGCCGTCCGTGACCGCGAGCCCGCCCTCGGCGGCGGTGAACAGCTCCCAGCGGGTGTCCTCCGCGGCGGTGACCAGGTTCGTGGGCCAGGCGAGGGTGCCAGCATCCACCAGGTGCCCCAGCTGCTTGCCGTTGCCGCGGGTCAGCTGAGGGGTGGCCAGGTCATCGGTGAAGGTCACGATTTCGCCGTCCTCGGTGAAGAAGGAAGAGTTGTCGCCCTCAGGATCCTCCGTGGGCGGGCTCGACCACGGAGGACCCGCCGGGGTCCGGCGCGGTCGTGCCCGCCCTGGACAGTGCTGGCAGCTGCTCAGAGGTGGGAGGAGGGTCCGGCCCGCAGGAAGGCGATCACCGCCAGGACGCGGCGATTGCCGTCCTGCTCCGAGATCCCGAGCTTGTCGAAGACCGCGCTGACGTGCTTGACCACCGCTCCGCGGGAGAGATGCAGGCGGGTGGAGATCTGATCGTTCGTCTCGCCGCGGGAGACCAGCTCCAGCACCTCCTGCTCCCGGGCGCTGAGCCGGGAGAGGGTGCTGGTCTCGCGGCGCAGGAGGGAGGTCACCACGAGCGGATCCACCACGATGCCGCCACGTCGCACCACCTCCAGGGACTCCAGGAAGTCATGCACCTTGGACACCCGGTCCTTGAGCAGGTACCCGAGCCCTGTCGGTGCCGAGGTGGGGCCGTCCTGCGCGGTGAGCCCCAGGAGCTCGCTCGCATACCGCTGCTCGACGTACTGGGACAGGACGATCAGCGGCATCGTGGGAGCCTCGGCACGGATCTGCAGCGCAGCCTGCAGACCGTCGTCACCATGACCCGGCGGCATCCGCACATCGGTCAGCACGAGATCCACCGCGCCGTCGGGGATCAGCCTCGACGCCGCCTCTCGCAGCTCGGTCGCGGTGGGGACCGCGGCGACCACGTCGTGCCCGGCGCGTTCCAGGAGCATGACCAGGCCGTCTCGCAGGAGAGCGGCGTCCTCGGCGAGCAGGATCCTCATCCTGGCTCACCTCCTCCCATGCCCACCGGCACCCGCAGCTCGAGGACCGTGGGGCCTCCTTCCGGGCTGTCGAGGTCAAGCGTGCCACCCAGACTGCGAGCACGGGCCCGCATGCTGACCAGCCCGGTCCCGGTCGGCTCGGCGCCGCCGCGCCCGTCATCGGTGATCCGCAGGTGGAGGGACGGCGCGGCTCCTTCGGGTATCGGGTCGGACAGGCGGCAGAAGATCGACACCTGCTCGGCTCCGGCGTGCCGTACGACGTTCGTGAGCGCTTCCCGGGCGATGAGATGCGCGCCCTGCTCCACGGCCTCGGGCAGGCGCGGCACGGTGGAGTCCACGGCCATCGTCAGGGGAACGGCCCGGGCGAGCTCCACCAGCGCCGGCGACAGACCACCATCGCGCAGGACCGTCGGGACCAGCCCGCTCGTGGCGTCACGGACCGACTGGCTGCCGAGGTCCAGCTGCTCCCGCACCGCGTCGAGACCTTCGAGGATCGCCGATCGCCCCGCGGTGTGGGGAAGCTGCTCCGCCTCCAGCTGCAGCATCGCCAGGCGCAGACCGGCCGCGCTGAGATGCATCTGGGCGCCATCGTGCAGATCCCTCTCCAGGACTCGCCGTTCCAGGGCGATGGAGTCATCACGCTGCACCGTTCTGTCCCCGAGGGCCTCGACCTGCGCCGTGAGCCGCCCTTCCTCGTCCCGCAGGAGGGCGGCGCTGAGTCCCGACCAGCCGTAGGCGAGTGCCGTCAGGCCCCAGAGCGCGAGGGCCAGGAGGAGCAGGCCGAGCACGGGGAAGAGCACGGCGACGAGTGCTGGCGGCAGCTCCTGATCGGCGCTCCCCAGGGTGACGTCCCGTCCGGTGAGCACGGCGACGGGTGTGAGGAAGAGCGTGCCGAGGGCGACGACCAGGACGATGCCGAGGAAGAACGCACCGATCGCCATGACGGCGGGGAGGAGGCCCAGCACGACGTCCTGCCGGCGCATCTGACCTCGGCGACGCGCGGCGTACTGGCGCTGCCGTCCGGCCAGGGGGAGGAGGCGTCCCTCGACCCGCGGCCAGACGAGCGGCCAGACGAGCAGCCACACGGGGATCAGGAGCACGGTGAACCACGCTCCGAGGGACACGATCCCCGCGATGGTCTGCAGCATCAGGTAGAGCAGCGCCGTCCACGGCGCTCGGCTGCGCAGCACGGTCAGCGGATGGCGCAGAGCGGCGGGATCGAGTCGGGGCACAGCCCGACACTATGACGCGTCTCGGCTCGCCGGGGTAGGCGTTCGCCCACAGATCCAGGGCCGCTCGCTCCTTCCCGCCGGCACCGTCGACGCGTGGACTGGGGACATGCCTGCACATACTGCCCCCGTGATCACCGCGCGCCACCTCACCAAGGCCTACGGGCGGGGCGTCGCCGCACGCACGGTGCTGGACGGGGTCGACCTCGATATCGAGGCCTCGATGCTGACGGCGATCATCGGGCCCAGCGGCTCCGGGAAGTCCACCCTGCTGTTCTGCCTCTCGGGTCTCGAGTCGAGCAGCGGCGGGGAGGTCGACCTGCTCGGAGCGGATCCCGCACGTGCGCGTCCCGGTCGGATGGCCCGCCTCTATCGCGAGCGGGTGGGATTCGTGTTCCAGGAGTACAACCTGATCCCGTATCTCTCCGCGCGCCGCAATGCGGCCCTGCCGGGTCTGCTCGCTCATCGCCCGGATGCGGTGTCCCGGGCGGATTCTGCGCTGTCGGAGCTGGGACTTTCCGAGCATGCCTCCACGCGCGCCTCCCGCCTCTCCGGCGGGCAGCAGCAGCGCACGGCGCTCGCGCGAGTGCTCGCCGGTCGCCCGGAGGTCGTCTTCGCCGATGAGCCGACAGGTGCTCTGGACACGGCGGCCTCGGCAGTGGTGATGGGCGGGCTCCGTGCTCGCGCGGACGAGGGTGCCGCGGTGGTCCTGGTGACGCATGATCTCGATGCCGCGGCCCTCGCCGACCGCGTGGTGCTGCTCCGTGACGGCCGGATACAGGGTGTGCACGGGCGCAGCTCGGCACCGGAGCTGGCCGGGCTGCTCGAGGGCGAAGACGCCGGAGCTCAGCGATGAGCGGAGCGATCCTGCGCAGTGTCCTGGCCGGGCGGGCCGCCTGGTGGGCCCCGGCCCTCGTCGCCTCGCTGTCCTCGCTCCTGGTCGGCATCTGCCTGGTCCAGACGCTGGGGACCGACGCGACGAACCCCGAGATCCAGGCGGTGCTCCGCAGCGAGGGCCTGGAGACCGATCACGTGGCGAGCGTCGGACTCAGCCTCTCCGTGATGATGCTGCCGATCATCGTGATCGTCCTAGCCACAGTGTCCTCCGCAGCGATCACGGCAACGACCCCGGACCGCGCCCGGTGGCGCCTGGCCGGGGCCCCGCCCTCGATGCTCGCGCTCTTCGTCCTGCTCGAGATCGTCCTCGTGTCCTTGGCGGGAGGGGTGCTGGGAGCGCTCGGGACGGCCCTTCTGGGTGGTCCCCTCTCGGGACTGCTCAACCGGCTGATCCTGCCTGAGCTCGCAGGCATCGAGGTCCAGCCGGCCCCGCTCGCCCTGCTCGGCGCCGCTGTCGTCCCGCCGCTCACGGCGCTGGTCGCCGGGCTCCTGCCGGCGCTGCGAGGAGCGCGGGTGCCGGCGATCCGGGCGGTCCGCGGCGAGAGCGAGCCCTCCGGCAGGCACAGCGGTCGCCGCGGGGTGATCACAGGCCTGGGGCTCTGTGCGCTGTGCGCCGCCGTGGTGCTGACCTACCGCAGGCCACCGGTCCTCGACGGGGGCCAGGCCCTGACGGCCGGACTGGGACTCGCCGTCCTGACCCTCGTGGTGGCCGGTCTCGGGGCACGGACCCTGGTGCCGCTCATCGTCAGGGCGGTCTCCCGCCTGCTGCCGGTCCCGGGAGCCGTGTGGCCTCTCGCCGGGGACGGCGCCGTCGCGCGGGCGCATGTCAGCGGGGCGACCGTCGTGGCGCTCGCCTGCGGGACCGGGATCCTGGGGGCGCTCACCGGCATGGCCCGGACCAGCGAAGCGATCTCCCGCGCCCTCGGATCGCACGAGGACTACAACCTGCTGGACACCTACGTGATCTGCGGGGTCATCGGTCTGCTCTGCGCGGTCGGGGGAGCGTGCGTCCTGGCGCTGAGCGCGGGCGACCGCCGCCGAGAGGTCGCGACACTCCGGGCCGCGGGGATGGCTCCGAGCCAGGTGCGCGGTGCGGCCGCTGTCGAAGCCCTCCTGCTCACAGCGGCGTCGATGGTGATCAGCCTGGCCACGACGCTGATGTCCACCGGCCTCATCACGCGCGCCGCGGCCGTGGAGGGCCTGCCCGCCCGGCTCACGCTCCCGTGGCCGGAGCTCGCAGTGGCGGGGGCGCTGACCGCGGCGGTCCTCCTCGCCGCCCTCGTGCTCCCGGCCCAGCGTGCGCTGGGCGCCTCGGTGCGGGGGTCCCTGGCGCCGGGGTGAAGGCCCGACGTCAGCTCACGCCGTCACCGCCGCCAGCAGCTCGAGCACGTGCCGGTAGCTCTTCCCGGTCGCGGCCTGCATCCCCAGCTCGCAGGTGCGGTTGGCGCTGACGTACCAGTCCGTCTCCCGCTGGGCGATCTCGGCCGCCTCGGCGGCAGTGGCCGAGGCGGTGAGCTCGGGATGCAGCATGCCGCGGTCGCCCGCATAGCCGCAGCAGCCCCAGTCCACCGGCACCACGACCTCCGCGGCGCACGCCTCGGCGATCGCCACCAGGTCGTCGGTCGCCCCGAGATGCGTGGTCGAACAGGTGGGATGCACGGTGACGGACCCGGCGCGCTCGCCGATCTCGAGCAGCTCCAGCAGGTGCCGACGTACGAAGGTGATCGCGTCGTCCACCTCGACGCCGGTGCCCGCCATCGCCTCGAGGATCCCCTCGGTGCAGCTGGCGGCATCGACGACGACGGGCAGCCGCCCACCGTCGCTCGCCTCCAGGAGCGTGGCGCGCACCCGCCCGCGCATCCGCTCCTTCGCCGCGGTCATGCCCTTGGAGGAGAACGGGGTCCCGCAGCACAGGGACGCGGCGTCGTCCGGCACCGCGAGCCGCATCCCGGCGCGCTGGGCCAGCAGGTTCAGCGCGGCGGGGACCCCGGCAGCGGCGCCATCGTTCGCGGACCCGCATCCGCAGGCCCCGCCGGACGGGCAGTGGTGGGTGCGGCGGGGCTCCTCGGCGGCCCCGAACATGGTGTGCACGCAGGCCGGCAGGTACACGGCGGCGACATCGGCCGAGGCCCGCCCCCGCCCGCCGGCCCGTCGCACCGAACCGCCGCGGCGCGGCAGCTCAGGACGATACTGCGGCACCACGTCGGCGCCCAGCAGAGC
>JAKDNE010000232.1 GCA_030451965.1 Brachybacterium sp.
TATCGGGCAGCGGATCGCGCACCGAGCTGGTCCGGGTGAATGCGAGCAGGGTCGCGGTGAGGACCTGGGCGATCACAGTGCGGGCCGTAGAGCTGGCCTCGACCGCGGCGAGACGCCCCAGCGCGTCCTCGAGGACGTCCTCCGACGGCGCGGCCACATCCCGGTGGGGCGCGCCCTCACCGGGGCTGTCCCCGCTGCTCATCGGTGTCGATTCCATGCTTCGAGCGTACGCAGATTGAGAAATGTGCGCCATGCCCGAGGAAATCCTGGGGATAACTCCGTAGAGTGTGGATAAAATTGTGGAAAAGTGGCCACTGTGGAGGGACGGTCAGCGCTGTCGCGCGGCGGCTGTGCTGGACGAGAGCTTTCTGATGGCTCTACAGCCTGCAGTGACCTGATCTTCGGAGCCGTCTGTTCGGTCGCCGCCCTGAAATCCCGGGGGCTCACGGAAATGCTGCGACGTCGTTTCTGCTGAGTTCTGTGGAAACGCACTCTGACAATGTGGATTCCCCGCGCCTCTCGGGTCCTCGGAACCTCATCGTCGGCGAACCGGACACCGACCATCCCCACACCGTGTGTGCGGATCGGCCGACAGCGGCGAGCCCGTAGCCGCGCCTGTGGGACCATGGCGGGCATGAGGAGCACCCCCGTCGGCAGCGCAGTGCGCACCCCGTGGTGCCGGGCACGGTGACGAGTTCCGTCCCGCTCGCCCGTCGCGCGGGAGGCCCGGACCTCGCTCGCGGGCTCTCGCTGCTGGGGATCGCGCTGGCCAACATGGTGGGCTGGCTGCACGGGCAGCAATGGACGGTGCTGCTGAAGCAGCGCGAGGCCACGGGGCTGGATCGCACGGTCGACGTGCTGGTCGCGCTGCTGGCCGACAACCGCGGCTTCCCGCTGTTCGCGATGCTGTTCGGCTACGGCATCGGGATGCTGTACCGCAGGTCCCGGGACCGCGGGGAGAGCGTACGGAGATTCATCCTGCGGATGGGACGACGCCACCTGGTGCTGCTGGCCATCGGCCTGGCCCATGCCGTCCTCCTGTTCTCCGGGGACATCCTCGTCGCCTACGCGATCATCGGTATGTTCGTGGTGCTGCTGATCTCCCGGCACCGGGTCGCACTGCCGCTGGCCGGCCTGCTCGCCCTGCCTGCCCTCGGGGTGTGGGGATGGGTGGACGGCACCATCGGCCTGAGCGGGCAGAGCGGATACGCCGCCGCCTCCGCCCCCACCTACCTCGCCTCGCTGGAGATCCGTGCCGACGGTGCCGTGCGCGAGGTCGGCCTCGCCGTGATCGCTGATATCGCCCTGCTCGCCCCGATGGCGCTGGGCGCGATCGCGGCGCGCATCCATCTGCTCGAGCAGGTCGAGGCCAACCGGGACCTGCTCACCCCGATGATGCGCTGGGGGCTGCTGGTCGGTGTGCTCGGCGCGGTGCCGCTGACCGCAGTGCTGGTGCTCGACCCCGCGCACACCCATCTCGACAGCGCCTTGGTGCTGGGTCTGCTGGGCCTGCTGCACCAGTATTCCGGCCTGGCCGGAGCGCTCGGCCTCGCCGCGGGCGCCGCCCTGCTGGCCGAGCGGGTACGCCGCCGGGGAGCGCCGCAGGGGAGCCTCCTGGACGGGGCCAGCGGTGCCTCGGTGCGCGGTATCGAGGCGCTCGGTGCCGTCTCGCTCAGCGCCTACATCGCCCAGTCCATGCTGTACCTGGCCCTGTTCCCGCCGTACACCTTCGACCTCGGCGCCACCCTCGGCAGCGCCGGGACCGCCGGGATCGCCGTGCTGGGCTGGGCGGTGATGATCCCGCTCGCGCTCGCGCTGCATCGTCACGGGCGACGCGGCCCGCTCGAGGTGGTGCTGCGGCGCCTGGCCGGGTCCAGCAGCGGCGGCTCCGCCACCGTCGCGCCGCAGCGTGGGCGACCGGAGACGTCCCCCTCCAAGGGAGCCCGCCCATGACCGTCTTCGCCGATACCCCGCGCTGGCCCCGTCACGGGATGCAGTGGGGCCATCTGATCTCCGATACCTCGCTCGCGGAGCTGCACGAGCTCGCCGCACGTGCCGGGCTGCCGCCGCGCTCCTTCGACCTCGACCACTACGACTGGCCCTCCGTCGCCCGGGACGCCCTGGCGGAGTCGGGGGCGCGCTTCGTCGGCGACGGGGAGCTGACCCGGATCCTCATCGCCTCCGGGCTGCGGATCAAGCTCCGGGACCGCCCCTCGGCGCGAGCCCGGCGCTCTGCCGAGCACGCCGCCGAGCTCGGCCTGGATCCGGTGCCGCAGGACCTCATCGCCGGGCTGCTCGGCCATGTGGATCCGCTGCCGGACCACCCCGGTGCTTTCCGTCTGACCCGTGACGATCCGGAGGGAGCCCCCCGGATCGAGGCGCACGATCCCGCCGGCCGCCGCGCCGCCGAAGCGATGCTGGAGCGGCTGGACGACCTCTCCCGCGCCAGGATCGGGACCGGTTTCGTGGGCCAGGTGATGGACGGGCCGTCGTCGGCGTCGTGAGCGGACCGCGAGCGGTCGGCCCGACTCAGGCGGTCGGGCCCTGCTCGGACTCCTCGGCGGACGGCGGGTCCTCCTCGGAAGGGTGATGGCCGAGCGCCCGGCGCTGGTCGGGCTCGACCTGCTCCCCCGGAGCGATCTCGGTGCCCTGCAGCTCGACCCAGAAGGTGGCGCCGCCGCCCGGTGTCTCGGTGACCCCGATGTCGCCGCGGTGCTGCTGCACGATCGAGGCTGCGATCGAGAGACCGAGTCCTGCGCCGCCGCCCTGGGATGCGGCCCGCACCCGGGAGGCGTCGGTGCGGTAGAAGCGCTCGAACACCTTCTCGCGCTGGTCGTCGTCGATGCCGTCACCGTGGTCGCGGATCTCGATGCGCACCTGGTCCGACGAGGTGTAGCCCACCGCGATCTCCACGGGGGAGCCCTTGGGGGTGTGGCGATTGGTGTTGCCCACCAGGTTCAGGATCACCTGTCGCAGGGACGCCTCATCGCCGAGCACCCCGATCGACAGGTGCGGCTGCACCGACAGCGGCGTCCCCGACAGTGAGGTCACCATCACCTGCCGACCCGGATCCAGGGCGCGCAGGTCCTGGGCGGCGTCGAAGAGGGCATCGGTGAAGTCCACCGGCTCCAGGTCCAGCACCGGCTTCTCATCGAGCCGGGCCAGCCGCAGCAGGTTCTCCACCAGCGAGCCCATCCGTCGTGCCTCATCCTCGATGCGCCGCATCGCCGAGGCGACGTCCTCGTCCTCGGGCAGGGCGCCCATCCGGTACAGCTCACCGAAGCCCCGGATCGCCGCGAGCGGGGTGCGCAGCTCATGGGAGGCATCACCGACGAAGCGGCGCATCCTCGCCTCGGACCTCGTGGCCTTCTCCTCCGAGGCGGACTGCGCCGCGAAGGACTGCTCGATGCGCACCAGCATCTCGTTCAGCGACAGCGCCAGGGCGTGCACCTCGAGGCTGGTGTCGGTCACGGGGACGCGGCGCGAGAGGTCGCCGCCGGCGATCTGGGAGGCGGTCGACTCGACGTCGCGCAGCGGCTCCAGCGCACGATGGGTGACGTAGCCGCCCAGTCCCATGCCCACCAGCACCACCAGCGTGCCCACCAGCACGATGATCAGCGCCATCTCATGCATCGTGCGATCCACCCCGGTCAGCGGGAGCGCGACGTAGACGCTGCCCCCCTCCGGCGCGGGGCTCAGCATGGCGACCACGCGCCAGCGGTTCTCTGCCGAGTCCAGCACGGTGAACGGCCGGCCACCGCGCTGGAGGATCTCCTCCTTGCTCAGGTCCGGGAAGGGGAGGGTGACGTTCCCCGGCCCGTAATGGACCACGGCCTGCTCGATCGACCGGCCGTGCCGGTCCCGGATCTCCACCGCGTACTCGACCGGCGTGTAGGTGCTGTTCTGCACCGCGTCGTCATCCCCGGACAGCTCATGCCGGGCCAGGGTGAGCATCTCGCTCATCCCGGACTGCAGGTTGTTGTCGACCGACTGGATCAGCGTGCGGTTCAGCAGGAACAGCGACAGGCTCCCGGTGACGACGGTGCCGAGCACCAGCAGCAGCGAGATCAGGGCGACGATCCGGGTCCACAGGGACACGGGCCGCTCCGCGCGCAGGCTCGGCAGGGCCAACCCTCAGGAACTCTCGGCGGCGCGCAGCACGTAGCCGATGCCGCGCTTGGTGTGGATCATCGGATCGCCGATCACATCGATCTTGCGGCGCAGGTAGGAGATATAGGACTCGACGATGCCCACCTCGCCGGACCAGTCGTAGTCCCAGACATGGTCCAGGATCTGGGTCTTGGAGACCACGCGGCCGGCGTTGAGCATCAGGTACCGCAGCAGCTTGAACTCGGTGGGGGACAGCTCGATGTTCGCGTCGCCGCGGTGGACCTCGTGGGAGTCCTCGTCCAGGCGCAGGTCGCCGACCACCAGAGCGCTGTCGATCGTCGACTCGGTATCGCCGTGGGTGCGGCGCAGCACCGCCCGGATGCGGGCCACGACCTCCTCGAGGCTGAAGGGCTTGGTGACGTAGTCGTCGCCACCGACGGTGAGACCGGCGACCTTGTCCTGCGTCTCATCCTTGGCGGTCAGGAAGAGGATCGGGTACTTCTCGCCCCGGCTGCGCAGGCGGCGGGTCACCGTGAAGCCGTCCATGTCCGGCAGCATCACGTCGAGCACCACCAGATCGGGCTGGTTCTCCGTGGCCTCGCGGATCGCCTCGTTGCCGGTCGACGCGGTGAACACCTCGAAGCCGGCGAAGCGGAGCGAGGTGGCGAGCAGGTCGCGGATATTGGGTTCGTCGTCGACGACGAGGAGTCGTGCCTCGTAGTCCTGGTCCTCATGCGATGTCATGAGAGCACCGTCCTCCTCGAGCTTGGGAATCGGCTGGACGTCAGCTGGACGGGATCAGCGGGTCGCGCGGTGGACCTTCTCCTGCTGCTTGCGCAGCTTCCGGATCGTCCAGCTCATCTGGATCATCCGCACCGAGCCCACCAGGGCCATCACCAGGGCGCCGGCGATCGCGGCGAGGAGCATCGCCACACCCAGCGGCAGGTCGAACTCCGTGCCGAAGTACTGGAAGCCGGCGGTGACGTTGTTCTGGATCACGAAGATCAGCAGCATCACCAGGATGATCGCGCCGAGGATCAGTCCGATCCACATGCCGGCGGTCTTCCCGCCGCTGGCCGGCGGCTCCTCGACGGGACCGCGCCCCTGCACGGGGCGATCGGCGCCTCGACGGCCGGAGGCCGGGGCGTCGTCGGCCGGAGCGGTGGCGGGCCGCTCGTCACGGCTGCTGCCGGGCTCCGCGGGGGCGTGCCTCCCGGTCGCGGGGGAG
>JAKDNE010000233.1 GCA_030451965.1 Brachybacterium sp.
GGCGCAGCCAGCGCGCATCGGAGCGCAGTAGGAACGCGACCAGCCCGCCCACGCCGAGCTCCCAGGCCCGCGTGGGCAGGGAGAAGAACGCCCACGGCTGGGAGATGCCCATCAGCACCACGCAGGCGAGGAACGAGACGGCGGTGGCCACGGCGACCAGCACCATCACCCGCCGCTCGCTGCGCCGGCACAGCCAGAACCCCACCGCCAGCAGCGCCGGCCAGAACAGGTAGAACTGCTCCTCGATGCCGAGCGACCAGTAGTGCTGGAACACCGAGGGGGTGGTCTCGGCCAGGTAGTCCGTGTCCTCCAGGGCGAAGAAGAAGTTCGGCACGTACAGCGCGGTCGCGATCGCCCCGTTCACCACGCTGCGCATCAGCAGCGGGGACATCCAGATCCATGCCGCGACCGTGGTCAGCGCCGCGACCAGCAGCGCTGCCGGCAGGATGCGCCGGGCGCGCTTCGCGTAGAAGCTGCCGAAGCTGATCCGCCCGTCCCGCTCGAGGGACTGCAGCAGGTGGGTGGTGATGAGGAACCCGGAGATCACGAAGAAGACGTCCACGCCCACGTAACCGCCGGAGAGCGTCTCCACGCCGGAGTGGAACAGCACCACCAGCATCACCGCGATCGCCCGCAGCCCCTGGATATCGGGGCGGAAGCCGGGCTTCGCGGCGGCGCCGGGGCGCGTGTCGCTCACAGCGGGGGCAAGCACGGGTCTCCTCGTCGGTCGGGACCCACGAGTATAACGAAAAGGTTACGGAGGGCGGTGTGGGCCGCCTCCCAAGCCTCGTCGGCGCACTGGATCGAGGTCCGGTCCGTCTCTCAGGAGAGCCGATCGTAGATCTCCGCGGTGACCTCGTACTGCAGGGGCGCACCGGTGAGGAACGCCATGACCTCATCGGCTACTCCCGCGCCCTGGGCGAGCCGCGCCTCGACAGTGCCCCCGGCCACGTGGGGCGTGAGCACCACATTGTCCAGTCCGTAGAGCGGGGACTCGGCGGGGAGGGGCTCCACGTCGAACACGTCCAGCCCGGCGCGGAGCCGGCCCGAGACCAGCTCGGCGGTGAGGGCCTCCATGTCGAGCACTGCCGAGCGCGCGGTGTTCACCACGATCGCGCCGTCCCGCAACCGACCCATCAGCGCCGCATCCAGCATCCCCCGCGTCTCCTCGGTGACCGGGGCGTGGACCGCCAGCACGTCACTGCGCTCGCACAGCTGCGGCAGGTCGACCAGCTCGACGCCGAGCGCGTCGGCCTCCGACGAAGTGGCGAAGGGGTCGTGGGCCAGCACCTCATGCGTACCCAGGCCACGCACCATCGAGGCGTACTCGCGGCCCACCCGGGACAGTCCCACCAGGCCGATGGTCTGCTCCCGGATCCCGTGGGCGAGCATCCCGGAGCCGCCCTGGTGCCAGTCACGCGTGGCCTGCAGCCGTCGGTCCATCGAGTGCACCTCTCGCAGCAGCACGAGGGTCAAGGTGAGCGCCAGCTCCGCCACCGCCGTCGCCATCGGGGCCGAGCCGCCCTGGGCGAGGCGCACCCCCTGAGCGAGCACCTCCTTCGGGAAGAGGCCACGGAGGGTGCCGGCAGTGTGGACGGCCAATCGCAGGCGCGAGCCGACCAGCTGCGCCGGTGCGAAGGCTGCGGTGCTCCACGACGTGATGAGCACGTCGTTCTCGTCGGCGAGACCCTCAGGCAGCACGGCGCGGGCCGCGCCGTCGTCGGGCGCGACCACGACCTCGGCCAGCGCCCGCAGGCGTCCCAGGGTGGGAGCGTCGTAGAGGATCGAGAGCTCGGGTGGGGTGATCGCCAGATACAGGCGGGGGGCAGGGTCGGTCATGGGGTCTTCCTCTCGTGGTCGGGGATCTCGAGCAGGCCGAGACCCTGCAGTCCGCTGCGCAGGTGGCCTGCGAGCGCGACATTGCCGAGTTGGTCGAAGTGTCCGGGGTCGGTGGAGATCGAGGGCGGTTTCACGCCGTCCGTGCGGGCGGCGAGGTCCGCCCGGGAGAGCGGCATCCCGGTGGCCTCCGGCAGGGCGGGAGACGTGAGGAAGTCCTGGACGTCCAGGTAGGCGGCACCGAAGTGCTCCCTGCATGCGGAGTTCACCGCCAGCACCTGCTCCCGCAACGCAGGCTCTGCGCCGTTGTTCACGAACTGGCCGATGACGGCGACTCGGGCCCCGGCCTCCTCGAGATGGCGGGCGGAGGCGAGGATCCGCTCGATAACTCCGGCGGCAACCTGCCCGCGGTTCAGGTCGTTCTTGCCCATCCACAGCAGGGCATCGGTGCCTCGCAGTGCGCTGCCGATCAGCGGCACGAACGGGTCGCCGTCCACCGCCACCGGCTCCCCGGGGCGCAGGCGCGTGAGGAAGACGCCCTTTTCGGTGCCGTGGACCACGGCGGGGACGCCGGCGACGTGTCCCGCGAAAGGTCGCAGGAACTGGGATGCCAGGTCCAGCGTGGTGTGATGCAGGCGCACCGTGCCGGCGCCCGGCAGCCGGCCACCCCGGGCGGAGACCGGCAACGGGAGCGCACCGAGACGGGCGGCCGTGTGGTGGGAGGTCTCGCCGCCGCGACCCTGATCGTTATACGTCACGCCGCAGGGGGCCAGCACCGCCTCCAACGCCGGGCTGATCAGCGCCATGGAGGAGGAACCCCACCCGACGAGGGTGGACGTCAGGCCAGCCATCGCGAGCGCCCGACGGAGACGAACTCCTCGTCGAACAGGATCGGGTAACGCTCCCTGAGCGCACGGATGAGCTCCGCCTGTCCGGGGGAGAGGGCGTCGGGGCCCAAGCCGTGGGCTGTGCGCAGCAGCCCTTGCTGGCGGAGCACCTCGTTGATCCCCGGCACGCAGCCGGCGAAGTCATGGAGGACGTCGAACACGCCGGCGTTGATCTCGACGAGGTCGGCGGCGAGTGCGAGCAGCTCCAGGCTGACCGTGCCCGAGGCGACCTCGGCGTTCGCTCGCGCGACCAGGGCGACGGCGGCGCGGGTGCCCACGGCCCATTGTCCGAGCAGGCCCCCGCGCGCCCGCACCTCCCGCCGCACCCCGCCGACGGTCCGGCGGTAGGGGGTCAGCAGATCGGTGACGATCGCGTCATCGTTGCCGGTGAGCACGGCCACCTGGTCCCAGCGGTCGTGGACCAGCAGTTCCTGCATGACGTCGTTGGTGCGGTAGCGGTCGAAAGGCGCAGTCTTCACCGCCACCACCGACTCGAGGTCGAACAGCGAGCGCCAGAAGGAGCGGGTCAGCGGCATCCCGCCGACGCTGTCCTGCAGGTAGAAGCCGATGGTCGGCAGCACCTCGCCGACAGCGGCGGCGCGCTCAAGCAGTTGTGGCTCGCCGCGATCGGTCATCCCCCAGGGGCTCATGAGAGCAGCGTGGAAACCGAGGTCGCGGGCGACTTCCGCCTCGTGCACGGCCTGAGCTGTGTCCCCGACCAGACCGGCGATGAGCAGTGGAGCGTTGTCGGCCATCCTGTCGGTCAGGTCATCGATAGCGCCTGCCGCGGTCGCTGCGTGCTCGCCGGCGGTTTGCGCCGCCAGCTCCCACACGGTGCGCAGCAGGCCGGGATCATCGTGCAGCTCGAACTGTGTGGAGTGCACGCCGACGGCGAGGCCATGCGCCCCGGCCTCCAGCTGGTAGCGGGTCAGCGCACGCTGCGCGGCCAGGTCCAGGGAACGGGTGTCATCGAGGGCCAGGGGATGCGCCGGGATCACCACTCCGGCATCGAGCCGCTCGTGCAGCGCCGAGAGCGCGCTCGCCGGTTGCGGCGCGGCGGTCCGCTCCCTCCCGGGCGGCTCCACGGAGCGATTCTCGAGATCGGTCATCAGAACTTCCCCTCCCGCTGCTGGAATTTGGTGGCCTTGCCGAGCTGTCGCCCACCTCCCGCGACCCAGCGGCCCACCCAGCGCACCAGGCGCCGCAGCGGCACGGA
This sequence comes from Brachybacterium sp., assembly GCA_030451965.1. GTDB lineage: Bacteria > Actinomycetota > Actinomycetes > Actinomycetales > Dermabacteraceae > Brachybacterium. The sequence goes on from JAKDNE010000233.1 coordinate 3,940, forward strand.
CGGATAGCCATACAGCTCATGGATCTCGGAGGCGTCGTTCAACAGGGCGTCGGCGGACTCCTCGCCGACGATCAGCGGTGCGATCTCCATCTCCTCGCCGAGCCAGTGGGCCAGGCGTCTCACCGAGACGGTCTCGGGGCCGGTGGCGTTAAGGAGTCTCGGGGGAGCAGAGGCGAGCTCGATCGAGCGCAGTGCCCAGGCGTTGATGTCCCCTTGCCAGGCGACGTTGACGGCAGGCATGGTCACATCCACCGGCTGACCGGCGGCGATCTTCTCGGCGATGTCGGCGATCACGCCGTAGCGCAGCTCGCAGGCATAGTTCAGACGGAAGATCGACACCGGGGTGCCCCAGGTGTGGGACGCGTGGCTGAACAGGCGCTCCCGGGCCAGGCACGACTGCGCGTACTCGCCGATCGGGGCCGGGCCGTCGGCCTCCGTGGAGCCACCCCGGCTGAGCGGGGACAGCGGGTAGACGTTCCCGGTGGAATAGACGACAGAGGGCACGCCGCGATACCGGTCGGCGACCATGGCGGGCATCGCCGCGTTGGACCACCAGGTCTGATGCTCCTGCCCGGTGGTGCCGAACTTCATCGCCGCGAGGTAGAACATGCCGGCGGCCTCGGGCAGATCTGCGTAGGACTCGGAACGGGAGAGATCTGCGGTATGGACGACGATCCCAGATTCCTCGAGCAGCTTGCGCGAGGCGGGATCCGAGAAGCGGGAGACGGCGATGACGCGGGCCGTGGAGCCGATCTCGTCCAGCGCGCGGCGCGCCATCAGGGACATGGTGGGGCCGATCTTGCCGCCCGCGCCGAGCAGCACGATGTCCCCGCCGAGACCGTCGAGAGCACGGCCCACTCCCGGCAGCGGGCGGGAGAGAAGCTCGTCGAGCGCCCGCTCGTCGGCGGGCGCGGCGGTGGGGATCTCGTTGCTAGTGATCGCGGTCGACACTGATCGTCCTCACGTCGTGGAAATGAACGGGGGCGAGAAAAGCATTTCCCCGGAGCGTCGACTGTATGTCGCGGCCGCCGGGGCGTCAAGGAGCCGGGAGTCCCGGGTATTCTCCGGCCATGGCAGTGACCCTCAAAGTGGTGGCACAGCGCGCCAGAGTCTCCGTCCCGACGGCCTCCCGCGTGCTCTCAGGGAGCGCGTACCCGGTGGTCGACGAGCTGAGAGAACGTGTGCTGGCTGCCGCCAAGGAGCTCGATTATGTACCCAACGCCCAGGCGCAGGGCCTGCTCCGAGGCAATACCGGCACCGTCGGGGTGCTCGTCGGTGACGTGGGTGACCCGTACTTCTCGGAGATCGTCAACGGGATCCACGAGCGGGCCACAGCGCAGAACCTACTGGTCACCATCTGTCACACCGAGCGTGATCCGGAACGCGAGCTCGGCTACTT
>JAKDNE010000234.1 GCA_030451965.1 Brachybacterium sp.
AGATCACCGGCATCCCCGATGTCCCCGCCCCCTGGCATCACTTCCACGCCCCCCTGCCCTGACCACCACACCCCGCCGACCCGCAAGGACGCCTCCATGACCGCCGACATCACCTTCGGCTTCAGTTCCTACAGCTTCCATTCGAAGCTCTCCACCGGCGAGATGACCCTGCCGCAGGTCATCGACTGGATCGCCGCGAGCGAGGGGGAGCATCTCGAGCTCGCCGTCCTCGCCGACGACCCCGACTCCCCGATCCCGAACCTCGCCTCGGACGCGGCGTACGTCGACCGCATCCGCGACCACGCCGCATCCGCGGGAGTCGCGCTGTCCAACCTCGCCATCGGCGCGGACCTCTCCTCCGGGGACCCGGCGCAGACCGCGCGGGTGAAGGAGTATGTCGATCTCGCGGCACGACTCGGGATCACCCGGATGCGCCACGATGTGGTGCCCCACGGCGGCCACGACGGGGACGACACCCCGCTGTTCGAGCAGGTGCTGCCGCAGATCGTCGCCGCGAGCAAGGAGATCGCGCAGTACGCCGCGACGAGGGGCATCACCACCAGCCTCGAGAACCACGGCTTCTTCGTGCAGGCCGCGGACCGGATCCGTCGCATCATCCACGCGGTCGACGAGCCGAACTTCCTCACCACCCTCGACGTGGGCAACTTCGTGTGCGTCGACGAGGATCCCGCGGGGTCGGTCGCGCAGAACCTCCCCTACGCGATGGTCGTGCACTTCAAGGACTTCTACATACGACCGGTCGATGCTGCACCGGGCGAGGGATGGTTCCGCAGCCGCGGCGGCAAGCCTCTGCGCGGGGCGGTCGTGGGAAGCGGCGACATCGATCTGCGGGCCGTGGCCCGGGCCATCAGCGATTCCGGCTTCTCCGGCTACGCCGCGATCGAGTTCGAGGGCTGGGAGGACTGCCTCCTGGGCTGCGAGCGCGGGATCGCCTACGCCAAGAGCCTGTTCGCCTGACCACTGAACTCCCCCTGACGAAGGAAGCATCACCCATGACGAATTTCCGAGTCGGCGTCATCGGCGCCGGCAGCATCGCCCAGTCCCATCTCACCGCGTACTCGCAGAACCCCGACGTCGAGCTGATCGCGGTCGCCGACATGAATCTCGAGCGAGCACAGACGGTGGCCGATCAGTTCGGCGCGGCGCGCGCCTATGCCGACCCCCACGAACTGCTCGCCGATCCGGAGATCGACGGCGTCTCGATCTGCACCTGGAACAACTCCCATGCCTCCTGGACGATCGCCGCGATCGAGGCCGGCAAGCATGTGCTGGTCGAGAAGCCGCTCGCCCGCACCCTGGCCGAGGCCGAGGAGATCCAGCGGATCGCCGAGCAGAGCGACCGGGTGGTGCAGGTGGGCTTCGTGCGCCGCCACTCGCCCAACTGCCAGGTGCTGAAGTCCTTCATCGATGCGGAGGAGCTGGGCGAGATCTACTACGCCAAGGCCAGCTGCCTGCGCCGTGTCGGCAACCCCGGTGGCTGGTTCGCGGACAAGGAGCTCTCCGGCGGCGGGCCGCTGCTGGACATCGGCATCCACGTGCTGGACCTGTGCTGGTACCTGATGGGCTCCCCGACGGTGGTCTCCGTCAGCGGCAACACGTACGACAAGCTGGGCAGCCGCGGGAACATCACCACCATGCCGCGCTACAAGGCGGCGGACTACGACCCCAGCAAGAACACCGTCGAGGATCTGGCCAACGCGGTGATCCGCTTCGACAACGGCGCCTCACTGCTGCTGGACTGCTCCTACTCGCTGCACGCCACGAAGGATTCGATCGACGTCTCGGTATACGGCGAGAAGGGCGGCGCGGAGCTCGAACCGGCGCTCCACATCGCCACGGAGATGCATGACTCGGTGGTGAACATCGAGCCGCAGATCGGTTCGCGCAGCTTCGAGTTCGGGGTCGGGTTCGCCAATGAGATCCAGAACTTCGTCGACGCGTCCCAGGGCCGGGCCGAGTCGATCGCACCGGCCTGGCACGGAGTCGAGATCGTGCGCATCCTCGAGGCGATCTACGAGTCGGCTCGGCTCGGCCGCGAGGTCTCGCTCGTCTGAGCAGGCGAATCACCACCCGTTGACTTCGTGATCCAGCTCACCCAGGCTAGGGAGCGGTGCGGCTCGTCAACGGGTGCGGTGAAGCATCGGGAGCCGCCCGAGAGGGCGAGGAGGCTCATAGATGTCCAACAATCGCGCAGTCGCATACAAGGGACCGGGCAAGGTCGAGGTCATCGACATCGACTACCCCACCTATGAACTGCAGGACGGACCGGGCGTCAACCCGGACAATGTGGGCCGGAAACTGCCCCATGCCGCGATCCTCAAGGTGGTCACGACGAACATCTGCGGCTCCGACCAGCACATGGTGCGCGGCCGCACCACGGCGCCCGAAGACCTGGTGCTGGGGCACGAGATCACCGGTGAGGTGATCGATACCGGTCCCGGGGTCGAGTTCATCCAGAAGGGCGACCTGGTCTCGGTGCCGTTCAACATCTCCTGCGGGCGTTGCGAGATGTGCAAGACGCGCCGCACCGAGATCTGCCTGAACGTGAACCCGGACCGTCCCGGCAGTGCGTACGGCTACGTGGACATGGGCGGTTGGGTCGGCGGTCAGGCCGAGTACGTGCTGGTGCCGTATGCGGACTGGAACCTGCTGAAGTTCCCGGACAAGGACCAGGCCATGGAGAAGATCCTCGATCTGACCATGCTCTCCGACATCTTTCCCACCGGCTTCCACGGTGCGGTCTCCGCCGGGGTCGGCCCCGGCTCCTCGGTGTACATCGCCGGTGCCGGTCCGGTGGGCACGGCGGCGGCCGTGGGTGCTCAGCTGCTGGGTGCCTCGGTGGTGATCATGGCGGACATGAACGCGGATCGCCTGGCCAATGCGGCGAAGTTCGGCTGCGAGACGATCGACGTGTCGACCGAGGACCCGCGCGAGGGCATCGCCCGGATCCTCGGACGCGAGGAGGTCGACGCCGGAGTGGACGCGGTCGGCTTCGAGGCCCGCGGGCACGGCAAGGATGCGAAAGAGGCGCCGGCGACGGTGCTGAACACGCTGATGGACGTGACGCGTGCCGGTGGCGCGCTCGGCATCCCCGGCCTGTATGTGACCGGTGATCCGGGTGGTGTGGACGAGGCCGCGCAGCAGGGCTCGCTCTCGCTGCGTCTGGGGCTGGGCTGGGCGAAGGCGCTGGCGTTCACCACCGGTCAGTGCCCGGTGATGAAGTACCACCGGCAGCTGATGGAGGCGATCCTGCACGACAAGGTGCAGATCGCCGACGCCGTGAACGCCATGGCGATCTCGCTGGACGATGCCCCGGCCGGGTACGAGAAGTTCGATGCCGGGGTCGCGACGAAGTACGTCATCGATCCCCATGGCATGACCGGCAAGGTGCAGCCCGTCTGAACCTGACTCTCACCGCCCGCTCCGGAGCCGCTCGTACCGGCTTCCGGGGCGGGCGCCGTGCGTCCCGAGGTGACATCCGTGTCATGGTGCGCAGACGGCCGACGGATCGGTGGGTTGCCGCACAGCTGAGATGCAGGTCGATCCATGCCCTCACATCCATGTCATGTGTCGGCGACGGCGCCGCTCCGCCCCGGTTCAGAAGGGCGGGTCGGTCTCGTCGGGGATCGGTCCCGGTGGGATGATCCGACGGGCGTACCGGCCGGGGTAGGCCTTCTTGTACGCAGCAGCGCGTTGCTGCGCGGCCCGCTCCCCCTGTGGTCGGGCCTTCTCCTCGGCGTGGAGGCGCTCAGCATCCTCGCGGGAGCGTTGGTGCACGCGCCACGCACGTTCCATCGCCTGGACGGTATGTCGGGTCAGGAGATCGGTATTCGCCCTTGACCTCGTCCGGACCACGTCGCCGATCACCCATGTCGTCTCCAACGGTCCGGCGGTGGTGGTTCCGTTCCCGGAGCCGGGATCATCCCCGGGATCGCGGCCGGGATCGATCAGGCCGGCGGTCTTCTGCTTGTGATGCAGCCAGCACAGGCGATGGAGATTCCACAGACTCGTCTGTCCGCCCTGGTCGGGGTGCTCGTGGTCGTACTCGATGATGTGGTCATCTTCGGCCGCGATCACCGTCGCACGGGTGCAGCCGGGGACGGCGCAGACGGGGTGGCGCAGCCGCAGCTGGAGCCGCATCTGCGCAGTGGGGTGATACGTCGTCGCGGTCACCGGCAGGTACGCGCCGGTGAGGGGATCGGTGAGGATCCGCTGCCACGTGCTCTCCCCTGCGGCGAGCTCCCTGGCCTGTTCTGCGGGGAGAGGGCTCATCCCCTCCAGCATCGCCGGAGCGTCATCGATGCCCAGCAGTGTGGTCGCGGGAACGGTGACCAGGATCTTGAAGGGCCGGGTGGTCTCTTCGACGGGGTCGATGTCCAGAATCGAGTGAGTGAGGATCGCATAACGCAGGGTCGCCAGCGACAGAGCTCGTCCCCGTTCGTGGAGGTTCTCGTCGATGTCGAACGGGAGCGGTCCTTCTGCTCCGTTCTCCAGGGCGGTGCGTTGGGCTCGTTGCACAGTGCGCGAGGCGACATCGAGTCGATGCGCGAGCGATTGGATCTCGGGGATCGGGCCTGTCACCAGCAGTGACGCGGTCCCTGTCTCGGTATCGACGCCGACGATCCCCACATCCCTCGACGTCGACGGCGGGGTGGGCAGAGTGCCTGCGGTGGCCAGCTCCACAGCGAGCACCACCTGTTTGTCGAACGTCGCCTTCGACACCGATGGCAGCTCCACCGTCGCCATATGCGCATCGACCTGTCGGATCTGCCCCTCGTCCAACCGGCGCGTGTGACGGATCAGGGAATGGTGCCAGGCCTCAGGCAGGTCACCGGCCCGGAGATGCTCGAACGTGAGCGGCATCCATTCCACCGCCATATGCGCGTCGTGGACTTGCCCCTGGGCCTGGACGTAGGTGCACCTCAGACCGGTCGCGACCTTCAACGCGGTGACGTCCGCATCTTCGAGGAGCCCCTGCACGGCGGGGTCCTCGCAGAAGAACGTGGAGAGCTGACGTAGATGTTCGGCATGGAGACGGGCCCGCGCCTTCATCGTGTGGTGCAGCGAGAGCACCCGCGCAGCTTCGACACTGCCCGGCTCGACCTCCTCGAGGACGTACTCCTGGGACAGCTCCCGGCGCGCCCGCACGGCCCACTCGGGCGCCTCACCGGGTCGGGCAGCAGTGTTGTGGGGCGCGGTATTCGCCGCACTCCGCGATCCGTCCGTCGCGCCCTGCGACCCGTCGCCCGCGCCTTTGCGATCGAACTCCTCGTCCTCGAACTCACCCATCA
>JAKDNE010000235.1 GCA_030451965.1 Brachybacterium sp.
GGGGTCCGCACCGGAGGTCCCGGCCGCAGTGCCGCCGACGTCGTCGGACCCGTCCCCTCCCCCGGCGCCTGCGCCCGCCGCACCGCCCGAGCCAGGCACTGAGTCGGCTCCCGCGGACCCTGCGTTCGCTCCGGACCGGGTCAGCGCCTTCGGCGTCCTGCGGGGGCGGCCGTACTGCAGGGAGTTCAGCAGCACCGCGACGACGATGACGGCGCCGACGAAGACGGTCTGCCAGTAGGCGGAGACGCCGATGAGCACGAGCCCGTCGGAGAGGAAGCCGATCACGAAGGCACCCAGCAGAGTGCCGCGCACGGTGCCCCGGCCTCCGGAGAGGGCCGCTCCGCCGATGACGACGCCGGCGATCGCGGTCAGCTCATAGGTGTTGCCGGCCGTGGGGCTGGCGCTGGTCAGGGTCGAGGCGAGGATCAGGCCGGCCACCGCCGAGCACAGCCCGGAGACGACATACACCCACACGGTCACCGAGCGCACCGGGACGCCGGAGAGCTGGGCGGCGCGCTCGTTGCCGCCGGTCGCGTAGAGCCAGCGGCCGAAGGTGGTCCGTCCCAGGACGACGGCGATGATCAGAGCGATCGCGGCCATGATCAGCACGCCGGCGGGGATGCCGAGGATGCGGTTGAAGCCGAGCCACTCGAAACCGGTGTTGCCCAGAGCTTCGTCCCCGGAGAGGTCGTTGAGGGTCCGGCCATTGGTCATCAGCAGCGCGAAGCCGCGGATCACGTAGAGCATCCCGAGGGTCGCGACGAACGGGGCGACCCTGAACTTCGCCACCAGGACGCCGTTCAGCGCTCCGATCAACCCGCCCAGCACGACCGCGATCAGCACCGAGGCGGCGACGTTCGGGTAGAGCGTCACCCCGAAGATGTCCAGCTCCACCCCGCGCAGGAGGAAGCCGCCGATGACCGCCGTGAACCCGAGGGTGGAGCCGACCGACAGGTCGATCCCGCCGGTGAGCACCACGAGCAGCTGGCCCAGGGACAGCAGCGCGAAGATCGCCACATGCGAGGACATGATCAGCAGGTTGTTGACCGTGAGGAAGTTGGGCGAGAGCAGCGAGAAGACGACGATGATCAGCGCGAGGGCGAGGAACGCCCGTCCTTCGAGCAGGAGCTTCGAGAGGTCGAGCTTCTTCGCGGAGTCGCCGGCGGCGAGGGAGGTCATGGTGCGTTCCGTTCCTGGATGCTGGTTCACGGGGTGAGGACTTCGCCGGACGCGGCCATGACGTCGGCCTTCGCCGCGTCGGGCCCGAACTCGGCCGAGATGCGTCCACGGTGGAGCACGACGATGCGATGCGCGATGGCGAAGCACTCGTCGATCTCCGAGGTGGTGTAGACGACGGCGAGGCCGTCGCGCGCCCGGTCGGCGAGCAGGCCGAACACCTCGGCCTTTGCGCCGACGTCGATCCCGCGGCTGGGCTCGTCCAGGAGCATCACCCCGGGATTCGTGGCGAGGATCTTGCCGAGCACGACCTTCTGCTGATTGCCGCCGGACAGGGATCCGATGGGAACCCCCGGGCCCGGTGCCTTGACCGTGACGTCCTTGATCAGTCCCGTGGCCAAGGCGTGCTCCTTGCGTCGGGACGTGAATCCGCGACGCAGGAACTGCTTGATGCTGGCCAGGGTGAGGTTCTGGCCGACGGACATGGTCTGGACCAGTCCGTCGCGCTGACGGTCCTCGGGCACCAGTCCGATGCCCATCGCCAAGCGCTCGCGGATGGACTCGCCCGCCAGCTCGCGCCCCTGGTAGACGATGCGACCGCCGATGACGTCGCCGCGGCCGGCGACCGCCTCGAGCGCCTCGGTGCGGCCGGCGCCCATGAGCCCGTAGAGGCAGACGATCTCGCCGGAGCGCACCTGGAGGGACAGGCCGTCGACGACGGCGCGCTCGGAGTTCTCGGGGTCGCGGAGGGTGAGGGACTCGACCGAGAGCACCGGCTCGCCGAAGGCATAGCCCGTGGGCGGCGCCCCGAGGTCGAAGTTCTCCCCCACCATGTGCCGCACGATCCACTCGAGGTCGATCTCCTCGCGGTCACCCCGAGCGGTGATGCTGCCGTCCCGCAGCACCACGGCATGGTCGGTGACCCGCAGAGCCTCCTCCAGGTGATGCGAGATGTAGACCAGCGACACCCCGCGGGAGGTGAGCTCCTCGATGATGCCGAAGAGGTTCTCGACCTCCTTCGCGGCCAGCGCCGACGTGGGCTCGTCCATGATCAGGATGCGGGCGTCGATCGAGAGCGCCCGGGCGATCTCGATGATCTGCTGCTGGCCCACGCGCAGGTCCCCGACGTCGGTGGAGGGGTCCACGTCCAGCTTCATGTCCGCCAGCAGCGCGGCCGTCTGCCGGGTCTCCTCGGCGTAGTCGACGCCGGTGGCGGTGGTGATCTCCCGGCCCAGGAAGATGTTGTCGCGCACCGAGAGGTTCGGGGCGAGGCTCAGCTCCTGGTGGATGATCGCGATCCCGTGATCGCGCGCATCGGTGGTGGTGGCCAGGGTGAGGGGCTCGCCGTCCAGGACGATGCGGCCCGAGGTCGGCTGTTCGACCCCGGAAAGGATCTTCATCAGCGTCGACTTGCCGGCGCCGTTCTCCCCGAACAGCGTGGTGACCTTCCCGCGGTGCACACCGAAGTTCACCCCCTTGAGCGCTCGGGTGCCGCCGTAGTTCTTGACGATGTCCTGCGCCTGCAGGACGACGTCTCCGGCGTCGGCTGCGCCGGGCGCGGGGCTGCGATCGGCCGCGGTGTTCACTGGACCTCCAACGAGACCGGGGTGACGAGCCACCCCTCGGGATTGATGGCGGTGAACGCCCCGGTCACGGTGACGGTCTCGCCGGACAGCGCGCTCGGGTCGATCGGGTCCAGGACCTGCTTCTTCATCTCCTCGTTGAGCGCGGCCCCGGCGTCCTGGTACTCGATCTGGTTGGTGAACTGGCTGAAGCCGTACTCTCCGGTCGCATCGCGCAGCTCGGTGCCGTTGATGGCGGGACCGGTCTGGATGCGCACGGTCACGTCCTCGGGCATGCCCTCGACGGCGACCTCGTAGATGCCGCCGGAGCCCTCGCCGACGGTGCCGGTGAAGGTGGTGTTGTAGACGACCTGACCGGCCGTCTCCACGCCGTGCTCCTCGGCGGCGGCCTCCGGGTCCGCGGCGATGGCCTCGGCGAGCTCGGGGGCGGGCACGGCGCGGTCGGTGATCTCCTGCTGGACGGTCGGGAACTGCTCCGCGCCGAAGGTGGCCTTGTCGAAGGCCTGTGGCCCGGCGACCTGCTCCTCGGCGCCCTCGGGCACGACCTTCGTGCCGAGGACGACCACGAGCAGACCGATCACGGTCAGAGCGACTGCCGCCCAGCGACCCAGGTGCTTCTTCGGCGTCCTCGCACGTTGCGGGGTCTGCGGTGCCGCGGCCGTTGCAGTGGTCATGCTGAGCCTTTCCAGTCGGGTGCCCGGGCGGTGTCCGCTGAGGGGCGTCGATGCCGGTCGATGATCGAGGACGGTCTCCGCGCGGCGCGGGGCCGGCCGAGCGGGGCCGGTGACACCGCGGTCGGGATGTCAGGTGACGATCCGACCGCGGTACCGGCCCGAGCTGCCGTGCCGCACGTCACCGGGTGCCGGTGGGGTCAGGTGCCGGGCAGAAGCGAGACCTTCACCGAGGCGCCGGCGGAGTCGGCGACCGTGTCGAGGGCCTTCTGGACGTCCTGCAGGCCGAACTGATGGGTGCAGATCTCCTCGAGCGGCAGGACGCCGGACTCGATGATCTTGATGGCGGCCGGCCAGCAGTGCGGGCCGAGGTGGGCGCCGAGGACGTCCAGCTCCTTGTCGTCGGAGATGATCGACCAGTCGACCGAGACGTTCTCCTTGAACACCGAGTACTCGACGTAGCGACCCAGCTTGCGCAGCAGGTTCAGCCCCTGGCCGACGGCGCTGGGGTGGCCGGTGCACTCGATGTACACGTCGGCGCCGTACCCGCCGGTCAGAGCACGGATCTCCTCGTAGACATCGACTTTCGAGGGGTTCAGGGTGAGGTCGGCGCCGCACTTGGCCGCCAGCGCCAGCTTGTTCTCGTCGAAGTCGAGCGCGATGACCATCTTGGGCGTCTTGTGGACCGCGCCGATGATCGCCCCGAGGCCGATGGGGCCGGCACCGGCCACCACCACGACGTCGTCGAAGGTGAGCTGGGCGCGCTCGACGGCGTGCAGGGAGCACGACAGCGGCTCGGCGAAGGCGGCGTGGTGCGGGGGGATCTCCTTGGAGATCTTGTGGGCACGGGCGAGGGGCGGGACGATCATGTACTCGGCCATGCCGCCGTCGTAGTGCTTGAACCCGAACATATCGTGAGGGCCGCACATCCAGTACCAGCCGCGCTGGCAGTACAAGCACTCGCCGCAGGGGACGATCTGCTCGACCACGATGCGGTCACCGAGCTCGACGCCGTGGAGCGAGAGGGCCTCGGCAGAGCCCGAGACGATCTCGCCGGTGATCTCGTGGCCGGGGGTGATCCCGGGCTCGACCCAGCGCTCACGGTTCTCGTCGCCCCAGAACTTGGCGGCACCGGCGTAGGCCTTGAGATCGCTCGCGCAGACGCCGACGGCCTCGACCTTGATCAGCAGCTCGTCGGCGGCGGGGGTGGGCACGGCCCTGTTCTCGAGCCGGTAGTCCTCCGGGGCATGCATGACCACGGCCTGCATGGTCGTCGGGGTCTCGCTCATCTGGACACATCTCCTTCGATACGTTCCGCGCGCTGCTCTCGCGGCAGCCGACCTCGGGCCCGTCGTGGTGGCGCGACCCGTTATCCGGTGAGCCTAGACACCCCGCGCACATTCGTCAAGCACAAATGTTCCAGATGGTGCGGGAGCAGGGTTCGACGGCTCAGCGCTCCCCGTCGGCCTGTGCGAGCACCGCCTCCGCGGTGAGCGCGTCGGTGATCAGCGTGGTGAACAGGCCGGTCCGCGCCCCGGCCCGGATCGACGACACCTTCTCGCCGCCCGCGGCCAGGGCGATCGAGGTCGGGATCGCTCGCAGCTGCTCCACCGAGGGGCGCACCAGCCGATCCGACCCCGGATAGAGCACCTCCTTGCCGTCGGCGTCGAAGAAATGCAGGCAGAGATCACCCACTGCCCCCCGCAGCCCCGTGTCCTCGCGCGGGACCACCGAGGTCAGCGACTCACGGCGGGCGTAGGGCGAGCCGATCCCGGTCACGAGCACCCGAGCGCGCGTCCACAGGTCCGTGATCTCCATGAAGCTGGGATCGGCCTGCAGAGATCGCCACAGGCTGGGGCTGGGCAGGGCGGGCGCGA